>VBOS01000537.1 GCA_005893185.1 Candidatus Eiseniibacteriota bacterium | reverse complement strand
GGGTGCGTGCCTTCGTGGTCGTGATCGATGGCCTTGCCGATGTCGTGCAGCAGGCCGCCACGCTTGGCCATCTTCTGGTCCATGCCGATCTCGGCCGCCATCATGCCGGCGAGGTGCGCGACCTCGACCGAGTGGCGCAGCACGTTCTGGCCGTACGACGTGCGGTAGTGGAGGCGGCCGAGGGTGTTCTGCAGCTCGGGGTGGACGCCGTGCGCCCCGACCTCGAGGCACGCCATCTCGCCCAGCTCGCGGATCTTGGCCTCGACCTCGGTCTTGACCTTCGCCACCACCTCTTCGATGCGCGCCGGGTGGATGCGTCCGTCGCCCACCAGCCGCTCGAGCGCCAGCCGCGCGATCTCGCGGCGCACCGGATCGAAGCCCGAGAGGATGACGGCTTCGGGCGTGTCGTCGATGATGACGTCCACGCCGGTGATGATCTCGAACGACCGGATGTTGCGACCCTCGCGGCCGATGATGCGGCCCTTCATGTCGTCGCTCGGCAGCGAGACGACCGAGACCGAGGACTCGGAGGCGTGGTCGCCGGCGTACCGCTGGATCGCGAGCGTGATGACCTTGCGCGCCTCGCGCTCGGCGTTGCGCTGGGCGTTGTCGCGGATCTCGGCCACCCGTCGCGAGCCCTCGGCGCGCGCTTCGCTCTCGATGCTGGCCAGGAGCTGCGCGCGTGCCTCCTCGGCGCTCATGCCCGCCACCTTCTCGAGCCGGGCGGTCTGATCTGCGATCAGCCGTTCGAGGTCGGTGCCGCGCCGCGTCACCGCCCCTTCGCGCTGCCCCAGGTCCTGCTCGATCCGCTTGAGGTCGCGGTCCTTCTTCTCGATCAGCTCGACACGGCGGTTGAAGGCCGCCTCCTTCTCCTGGAAGGCGCGCTCGGCGGCGAGCAGGGCATTGCGGGCGGCCTGGGTCTCGCGCTCGACCTGCTGCTTGTGGCGCAGCGCTTCCTCGCGCCCTTCGAGGACCGCGTCGCGCTTGACCGATTCGGCCTCGTGCGCTGCCTGCTCGATCACGCCCCGCGCCTGGCGCTCGGCGCTCGAAAGCCGCGAGCGTCCCATGCGGGACCGGATGAGATAGCCGGCCAGAAATGCCACCACGGCGGCGACCGCAATGCCGCCGATCAGGTTGACGTCCATCCAAACCTCCCCTCGGCCCCGGGACCGGGTGGTCCCGGAGCCTCGAGCGGGGAGCATCCCCGCCGAAATGCCGTGTGCCTGTTGGTTCTTGAGACCTGGCGAGCCAGGTGGGCGTTCCTTCGACCGGGTCGGTCCTCCGACTGCCCTGGATCAGGGCGAGTCGGCGCGACGTCGCCGGCCACCGGGACACCCTTTAAGGATTCTGTTGGTTCAAGAACTCTTCAGGCTCCACGGGCATGGCAGGGAAAATGTGTCGAAGCGAAGCTCTACTCCTCCATCATTGCGAAGGGCTGTCCTGAAGCAGCTCATCCAGGACCGCGTTGAGGCGCGCCGCCTGTGTGTCCAGCTCCCGGGATTGGGTCTGGTGGCGCGCGCGCTCCTTGAACAGCTCGTCGGCAATGTTGAGAGAGGCGAGGATCGCCACCTTGGATGCCGGGATCCCGGGCAAACGGCCCGTGATCTCGCGCATCTTGCGATCCACGTACGCCGCAACTTCCAAAACGTAGGCCTTGTCGTCTTCGCCCTTGACCGTATAGCTGTGGCCGAAGATGTTGACCTGCACGGGAGTCCTGGCGTCCATGGGGTCCTCGCTCCGTCGCATTTTCCCTGCGTAAACTTCACGTCGAAACTGCGCTTACGGCCTGCCTACTGCGGAAACAGCCGCGGGTTTCAAGCCTCGAGCCGCTCCAGCTTCTTGATCAGCGTCTCGATGCGTGATGCCACATCGCGGCGCTCGCTCGTCCACTCCCGCTGCTCGCGGCGCAGCATGGCGACCTCGCTCATCAGCGCCGCCACGTCCTGGCCCTGCAGCTTCTTCTCGTTTTCCTTCAACCGGCTCGCCAGCTCATCGCGTTCGCGCTCCAGGCGCGCGCGGTCGTCACGCAATTGCTGCACCAGCGCGGCCGCCTTCTCGACCCGCTCCGAGAGCCGATCGAGGTCCGTCGTCATCACCGGCGTGGTCTCGCTCATCTCTCCCTCAGACGCCCGCCGCAGGAGCTCGCGACGGCCGTCACCATTTTCTCCTGCATCGTCTGGACTTCCGCTTCCGTCAGCGTGCGCTCCGGATGCTGGAACTCGAGCGCGAACGCAAGGCTCTTCATCCCATCGGGTGTGCCGGGCCCCGAGTACACATCGAATAGCTCGACCGAAGCCAACTCCCTTCCGCCGGCCGCTGTGAGCGCCTGCTCCAGCTGCCGGTGGGCTACGTCCTCCGGCACGAAGAACGCGAGGTCGCGCCGCACCGGCGGGTAGCGCCCGGGCAGCGTGGCGCGGGTCCGCGTCGCCGCCGAGCGCAGAACGGGGTCCAGAAGCGCCACGAACAGGTGTGCATCATGGCGCGCGGGGACCTCGATGTCCCACTCGCGCAGCAGCGGCGGACCCAGCGTCCCTGCCCATCCAATGCGTGAAGCGCCGCAGCCAACTTCCGCGCTGGCACCGGGTTTCCACCCCACGGCAGAATAGGCACGCCATTCGGGGCTGTCAACGCGCATGGCCTCGAGCCACGCCTCCCACAGCCCTTTCGCGTGGGCGAAGTCGGCGAGCGGCTCGCGCTCGTCGTGGGCGTGCGCGTAGCGGGCGCCGATCACGATCGCGGCCGCCATCGGAATCTCCTCCGGCAGCCCTGCGCCGTGCGCGCGGAAGCCGGCGCCCAGCTCGAAGAGCCGCACGCTCTGCATGCCCTGGCGCAGGTTGTGAGCAGCGGCTCGCAGCAGGCCCGGCACCGGGCTCCCGCGCAGCACCTCCCCCTCACGGCTCGTGGGATTCTTGAGGCGGACCAGCGTGCCCTCCTCTTCGCCCAGCAGCCGCGCGCTCCCCACCGCCTCGCGCTCGCTCACGAGCGTGGTGGTCATGGCCTCGGTGAGCCCGAGCGCCAGGAACGCTGCGCGCGCGCGTTCCAGCCCCCGTTCGCGCGCGGAGCGGGTCGCGAAAACGCCGCGCGTCTCGAGCGGCGCCTCGCCGATCTTCTCGTAGCCGTGGGCGCGCGCCACCTCCTCGACCAGATCGTCCTCGAGCGTCACGTCGCCGCGCCAGGACGGCACGGTCACGCGCAGCGGATCGCCGGCCTCGACGCCGAACTCGAAGCTCTCGAGATGGCGCTTCATCTCCGGGACGGTGAGGCTGTGCCCGATCATGCGCGCGTAGCGGCTCGCGCGCAGCGTCATCGTCCGGTGCTTGCCATCGAGGATGGCGCGCTCGCGCGCCGCTCCCGTCTTCACGCCCGGGCTCTGCTCGCGCAGGAGCGCGAGGAAGCGCGCAGCCGCTGCAGGGCCCACGCCGGGATCCACGCCGCGCTCGAAACGCCGCGACGCCTCGCTCGCGAGCCCCAACCAGCGCGCCCCGCGCCGCACGCGCTGCGGCTGGAAGCAAGCGCACTCGAGCAGGATCGCGGTCGTCGCCTCTCCGACCTCCGACTCCACCCCGCCCATGACCCCCGCCACGGCGACCGGGTGGTCGCGGTCGGCGATCACCAGCACCTCGTTTCCGAGGACGCGCTCTTTGCCGTCGAGCGTCACGATCCGCTCCCCCTGGGCGGCGCGGCGCACCCTGATCGCGGGCCCTTTGAGCTTCGCCAGATCGAAGGCGTGGAGCGGCTGCCCGTACTCGAACAGCACGAAGTTCGTCAGATCCACGATGTTGTTGATCGGGCGCTGGCCCATGCTCTCGAGCCGGCGGCGGATCGCCGGTGCCGACGGGCCGATTGCGATCCCATCGACCACCTGCGCGATGTAGCGCGGGCACCCCTCGGGATCTTCGATCTCGAGCGGGAAGTCGGCGCGCCCCTGCCAGCGGTTGGCGAGCCGTGCGCTCGCCGGGTCGGTCCAGCGGCCGCCGAGCGCGGACTTCACCTCGCGCGCGAGCCCCACGATGCCGAGCCCGTCGGGGCGGTTGAACGGCACCTCGACCTCGAGGATCTGCTCCGGCGGCCCGAGCACATCTGCGAGCGCCTTGCCCGGCACGAGGCCGTCCTCCCCGCCCAGGTGCCGCGCGAGGTCGAGGATGCCGTCGTGGTCGTCGGAGAGCTCGAG
>VBOS01000536.1 GCA_005893185.1 Candidatus Eiseniibacteriota bacterium | reverse complement strand
GACGCTGATCGAGCCCTACGGCTACGTGTTCCGCCCGCGGGTCAGCTTCGTGGCGTGGCAGCCGTACCAGGATGGCTTCTGGGTGCCGAGCGACGTCTGGGGCTGGGTGTGGATCTCGTCCGAGCCGTTCGGATGGGCCACGTATCACTACGGCAGGTGGATGAACGACCGCTTCGAGGGCTGGGTCTGGCTTCCCGGGGTGGACTGGGGGCC
Source organism: Candidatus Eiseniibacteriota bacterium (assembly GCA_005893185.1). Lineage (GTDB taxonomy): Bacteria > Eisenbacteria > RBG-16-71-46 > RBG-16-71-46 > RBG-16-71-46 > WS-2. The sequence continues at coordinate 1,993 of VBOS01000536.1, read as the reverse complement.
GGCGTGGGTGGACTGGCAGATCGCGGACACTTACGCGGGCTGGGCGCCGCTCGGCCCACGCGGCCCCGAGCTCGGCGGCCCGGCCGGCGGCGGGTATACCTACGTGCCGCTCAGCCAGCTCGCCTCCACCAATCTCAAGGCCCAGATCGTCCCCGCGGACCAGATCGCCCCGGCGATCTCCCTCGCGAAGCCCGCCGACAACCCGGTCGTCAAGAACGTCGTGACGATCCACCGCGGCCCCAAGTTCGATCTGGTGGAGCGCGCGGCCGGGCCGCTCGTGCGCGTCAAGCTCGCCGAGGTCGCGCCCGGCTCGCCCAAGCGTGGGACGAGCACCGGCACGGGCGCGGGCGCCGGCGCGCCCACGATGACCATCGAGGAGCAGATCGATGCGACGCGGCGCGCGGCGGAGGATGCGACCCGCCAGGCGCGCACCATCGCCGAGACCGGGGGCGCGCCGCCCGCGCGGCTCTCGGTGGTGCGGCCCGTGCTGTCGTCGGCGCCGGCGGCCAAGTCGGGACGCGCGAAGCCCGCCGCAGCCGACAGCACGCGCTGAGAGCGGGGGCGTGAGCCGCGCCCGCGGCATCAGCATCTGCGGCAAGCTGCGGCGTGCGCCGAAGGGCGGCGGTGCTGCGCGCGCCTGCGATCGACGGACGATTCGACCTCCCCGAGCATGACCGCGGCGGATCGAATCAGGATGCGCGCCCTCAAGCTGGGCTTCGAGGCGGCGGGGATCGCGGCCGTCGAGCCGCTCGCGGCGCGCGCGCACTTCGAGGCATGGCTCGCAGCCGGCCGCCACGGCGGGATGAGCTACCTCGCCGGTCCCAAGCACCGCGAGCGCCGCGCCGAACCCGCGCGCATCCTGCCCGAGATTCGCACGGTCGTGTGCGTTGCGCTCTGTCACGACCCCGCGCGCGACGCCGCGCGCGACCGGCGTCTCGGCCGGATCGCTCGCTACGCAGCCGGCGAGGACTACCACCGCGTCATGCGCGACCGGCTGCGCGCGCTCCAGCGCTTCATCCGCGAGGATGCGCTGCCCGGTGCCCGCGCCCTGTGGTACAGCGACACGGGCGCGATCCTCGAGCGCGGCTGGGCCGAGCGCTGCGGCCTCGGCTGGATCGGCAAGCACACCGGTCTCCTGTCGGAGCGGTTCGGATCGTGGTTCCTGCTCGGCGAGATCCTCCTGGATCGCCCGCTCGATCCCGACCCGCCGCTCGCGCGCGAGCGCTGCGGCACTTGCACGCGCTGCATCGAAGCTTGTCCGACCGGCGCGATCGTCGCGCCCTACCAGCTCGACGCGCGGCTTTGCATCTCCTATCTCACGATCGAGCTCGAAGGCGCGATCCCGCGGGACCTGCGGCCGCTCGTCGGCGACTGGATCTTCGGCTGCGACGTGTGCCAGGAGGTCTGCCCGTGGAACCGCTTCGCGCCCCCGGCGCGCGAGGCGCGGCTCCACGCCCGGAAGCTCGAGGACTGGACGCTCGAGCGCTTCCTCACGCTCGACGAGCCCGGCTTCGACGCGCTGTTCGCGGCGAGCCCGATCCGGCGTGCTTCGCGCGCCGGCTTCCTGCGCAACGTGTGCGTGGCGCTCGGCAATCGCGCCGAGGCCGGCGCCGTGCCCGCGCTCGCAGCTGCGCTGGCGTCGGATCCGGATGCGCTGGTGCGCGCGCACGCAGCATGGGCGCTGGGCGAGATCGGGCGCCGCGTCGGCGCCGAGAGCGCGGCGCGCGCGCTGGAGGACGTCGCGCAGGCGCTGCGTAAGGCGGCCTCGAGCGACTTCGACGACGCGGTCCGCGAGGAGGCGGAGGCGGCGCTGCAGCGATCGAGTTGAGGGCCGAGCTCGCCGCCTGCGGTCAGTGCGGCTGCGGCGCGAAGGCGGGCGGCGGCGTATCGAGCGGCGGCAAGGCACCGAACGGGATGTCCCAGTTGCAGACGTAGCCGCCCGCCGAATCGGGGCGCACGTATGCCCAGTGACCGAAGCCCGACACGGTGAGCA
>VBOS01000535.1 GCA_005893185.1 Candidatus Eiseniibacteriota bacterium | reverse complement strand
ACGGGCTGGTGTTCAGCCTGAACGCCCAGATGTGGGCGTGCCAGATGCCGATCCTCCACTACGGGAGCGAGGAGCAGAAGCGGGCCTGGCTGCCGAAGCTGGTGGCGGGCGATGCGATCGCTGCGCACGCGATCACCGAGCCCGGGGCGGGCTCCGACGTCTTCTCGCTCGCATCGCGCGCCGCGCGCGTGGAGGCGGGCGGCGGGACGGCGAGCGGATACGTGATCGACGGGCAGAAGACGTTTTCGACCAACGCGCCCGTGGCCGATCTGGCGCTGGCGTTCGCCTACCTGGACCGCTCGCCTGAAGGCAAGCCGAAGGCGCTGACCGCGTTCCTGGTGCCGCGCGGAACGAAGGGAATGTCCTTCAGCAAGCCGATCGAGAAGATGGGCCTGCGCACATCGCCGATGGGCGGCGGGGATGGCGATCTTCAACTCGGCGATGGAATGGGAGCGCGCGTGCATCTTCGCCACCCACCTCGGCGCCATGGAGCGGCTGCTGGACGACTGCGTGGCCTACGCGAAGCAGCGCCGCCAGTTCGGCAAGCCGATCGCCAAGTTCGAGTCGGTCGCGAACCGCATCGCCGACATGAAGGTGGCGATCGAGGCCGGGCGCTTCCTGCTCTACCGCGTGGGAACGATGAAGGACCGGGGCGAGAGCGCTGTGCTCGAGTCGGCGATGGCCAAGCTGTTCGTGAGCGAGTCGCACGTGCAGGCGGCGCGCGATGCGCTCCAGATCTTCGGCGGCTATGGCTACATGAAGGAGTACCCGATCGAGCGCGAGCTGAGGGACGCTCTGGCCGGCACCCTCTACTCCGGAAGCTCGGAGATGCAGCGCAAGATCATCGCCAGCTGCCTGGGGCTATGAGCACGCTCCTCCCCCATCTCGTCACCGAGTCGGCGGCGCGCTTCGCGAGTCGGCCGGCCCTGGTGATGGACGGCCGCACGCTCACGTACGCCGAGCTCGAGAGCCTCTCGAACCGCTTCGCGCGCTCGCTCGCCGGGCACGGCGTGCGGTCCGGTGACCGGGTTGCGCTGTGGCTGCCGCGCTCGATCGAGAGCGTGGTCGCGCTCTACGGCGTGATGAAGGCGGGCGCAGCTTACGTGCCGGTCGATCCCGGGGCGCCCCCTGCGCGGCTGGCCTACATCGCGCGCGACTGCGCGGTCGCGGGGCTCGTGACCGTTGCGGAGCGGGCCGCCGCGCTCGATGAGACGTTCGCGGCGGGCGCCCCGATGCGTGCGGTGTGGTTCGCGGAAGAGGGGCCTTCGGCCGGCGCGGCCCCGGGCGGCGACGCGCCGCGCAACGCAGGGATGCCGAACGTGACGTGGGCCGAGGTCGCGGCGGAGAGCGATCGCGCACCCGAGCTGCGCGCGCTCGAGGGCGACCTGGCCTACATCCTCTACACATCGGGCTCGACCGGCGAGCCCAAAGGCGTGATGCTCTCGCACCGGAATGCCCTGGCGTTCGTGGAGTGGGCGGGCGATGTCTTCCAGGTCACGGCCCAGGACCGGCTCGCGAATCACGCCCCGTTTCACTTCGACCTCTCGACGTTCGATCTCTTCGCCGGCGCGCGGGCCGGGGCGGCGGTCTATCCGGTTTCGCCGCGGATCGCTTCGTTCCCGGCGGCCGTTGCGCGGCAATGGTGCGCGGACCGGCTCACGGTGTGGTACGCGACGCCCAGCACGCTGGTGCTGATGCTGACGCGCGGCGGCCTCTCGAGCCTCGACCTCTCCGCCCTGCGCGTGCTCCTGTTCGCGGGTGAGGTGTTTCCCGTCAAGTACCTGCGCGACCTGATGCGGCTCGCCCCGTCGGCGCGCTACGCCAACCTCTACGGGCCGACGGAGACCAACGTGTGCACGTGGCTCGATGTGGCGAATCCCCCGGAGGGCGACCGCCCGCTCCCGATCGGCAGGGCCTGCCCGTACGACGATGTGCTGGTGCTGGACGAGAGCCTGAAGCCGGTGCCGGCGGGGGCTGCGGGCGAGCTGTGGGTGCGCGGCGCGACGGTGATGCGCGGCTACTGGGGTCGCCCCGAGCGCACGGCGCTCGCGCTCCAGTCGATCGAGATCGCGCCCGGCGTCACGGACGTCGCCTATCGCACGGGCGACCTGGTGCGGATGCAGAGCGACGGGAACCTGGAATTCCTCGGCCGGCGCGACCACCAGGTGAAGACGCGCGGGTACCGCGTCGAGCTGGGCGAGATCGAGACCGTGCTCCACCGCCATCCCGGCGTGGACGAGGCGGTGGTGCTCGCGATCCCCGACGACGAGGTCACGCACCGGCTGCAGGCCGTGGTCGTGACGAAGGCCGGAGTCGCGCTTGACGAGGCGGCTCTGCGCCAGCACTGTGCCGACAGCCTGCCGCGCTACATGGTGCCCGAGACCATCGAGTTCCGGCGCGAGCTTCCGCGGACCAGCAGCGGCAAGGTGGACCGGCGGGGGCTGGTCCAACCGCATGCGATCCTGAACACCGAGCGGAGAACCGACGACGATGACGGCCACTGAGAGCGCGATCCGCGAGTTCCTGGTGAACGAAGTGCTCTACGACCGCGAAGTGAAGGACTTGAAGCCCGAGGATCCGCTCATCACGCGGGGGCTGCTCGACTCGCTCTCGATCCTGAAGACCGTGACGTTTTGCGAGGAACGCTTCGGGATCTCGATCCCGGACCAGGAAGTGCTGCCCGACCACTTCGAGAGCGTGCGGGCGATCGCGGCCCTGGTGGACCGTAGGCGTGCCGGGAGCTGAGGGCGCACTACGGCCCGCCCATGCGGCGGGTCACGCGCGGCCCGTATGACGGGCCGTCCGCGCCCGGCCGGAGGCGTGGAAGGCTCGACGGCACAGGAGCCCCAGCGCGGCGCCCCGGAGCCGCTGCGGCTCTTCACGGGGCGCACGGCGTGGTTCGCGATCCTGGGGGTAGCCGCCGTCGCGCGCCTGCTCTTCGTGGCGCTCTCCCCGAACGTGTGGCAGTTCCTCGACTCCCGCGAGTACGAGGACACGGCGCTCTCCTTGTACCAGCACGGCACCTACGGGCTCCACACCGTCCGCGCGCCCGGCTACCCCACGCTGATCGCGGCGGTCTACGTCGCGTTCGGACCGCACCTCGTGGCGCTGCGCCTGGTGGAAGCCGCGCTCGGCATCTTCTCGGTCGCGTGGATCGGCGTGGTCGCGACCCGAGTGTTCGGTCCGGGCGCCGGGCTCCTCAGCGCGGCGCTGGCGGCCCTTCACCCGGTGCTCGCCTTCCTCCCCACGATCCAGTATGCGGAGAACACGCTGGTGTTCGTGGTCGTGCTCGCATTCGGCGCCGTGTTCGAGGCCTGGCGCCGCGGCGGCCTGTGGCGCTGGGCCGGGAGCGGCGTGCTGTGGGGGCTCGCACTGCTGGTCCGCCCCAACACCGTGTTCGCCCTTCCCGGGCTCGCGGTGGGTCTCGGCCTCGCGCTTCACCGCGAGCGGCGCGGGTGGTGGGCGCCTGCGCTGGTCGGCATCACGGCCTGCGCGCTGACGCTGGCGCCGTGGATCGTGCGGAGCCACCGCGTGCACGGCGACTGGTTCTTCATCGCGACCGGCGGCGGCCGGCAGATGTGGATCGGCAACAACCCGCTGGCCGAGGCGGATTCCCGGGTGGCGGGCTTCGTTCCCGACTCGCTCATGCAGGCCGAGACCAGCCGGCTTCCGAACGACATCGCGCGCGAGCACTACCTCTACCGGCTGGCGTTCACGTACATGCGCGACCACCCCGGGCGGACCGTCGTCCTTTACCTGCGCGAGGTGCGCAACCTGCTCGCCTTCTACCCCGAGACCCGCAGCCGCGTGCACATCAACGTGTGGAGCCGCATGGCGCAGGGCCTGGCGACGGCCGTGATGTTCACCGGGGCTTTGATCGCGCTCTTCCGGCTCCGGAGCGAGACCAGGCTGTGGGTGCTGGCGTGCACGGCCGCGAGCTTCCTGCTCGGGTCGGCTTTCTATTTCGCGATCCTGCGCTACCGCATGACTGTCGAGCCCTGCCTGCTGTGGATGGCGGGCGCTGGCTGGGAGGCGGTTCTGTCAAGGCGAGCCCGTCCCGCGCCCGAAACCGCACCCTCGACTTCGCGCCCATGAGCGGTCGGGAGGCTTCGATCCGCCGG
>VBOS01000533.1 GCA_005893185.1 Candidatus Eiseniibacteriota bacterium | reverse complement strand
GCGGGCTCGCTCGCGCCACCGCCGAGCGCCGGGAGCATGCTGTGGCGCGGCGGCGTGGTCGGCACGCTCCAGGGTTTCGGGCAGCGTGCGACGCAAGAAGATCCCGAACGGGACGATGCTCGCGCCGACCAGCATCGCCGCGCGCCAGCCCCAAACCTGCAGTTGCCGCTCGCTGAGGAGGGCGGCGAGAGACGTGCCGATGACGCCGGCGGTCAGTACGGCGAAATCCTGCGTCGCGTACTGCATGGAGAGGTAGAGGCCGCGACGGTGGGGAGGAGCGGCTTCGGCCATGAAGGCCGTCGTGGGGCCCACCTCTCCGCCCAGGGCGAACCCCTGCAAGAGTCGGAACATGAGAACGATCACGGGGGCGGCCGCACCGATCTTCGAGTAGGACGGCGTCAACGCCAGTCCCACGATCGCAGCTCCCATCAGGGTGAACGAGAAGACCATTGCCGGCTTGCGCCCGACCCTGTCACCCATGCCGCCGATGATGATGGCCCCGACGGGCCGCGTCAGGAAGCCCGCGCCGAACGTCGCGAGCGTCGCGAGCAGGGCCGCCGAAGGATTGCCGCTCGGATAGAAGGTGCGGGAGATGTAGACGGCGAAGTAGGAGAACGTGAGGAAGTCGTAGAACTCGAGGCCGTTGCCGACGAACACGGCCAAGACATGGCGGAGTGGAACGCGCCATAGCGCTGCGCTTTCGTTCGCGTCGACGTTCATCGGTCTTCCGCTGCGGACGGCGCCCCGCCTCGCAAAGTTCGCCCGGCGGGCGGTGGCCCTCGTGATCGGCGGGGCCCGGTCTGCCGGAGGGCGCGCTCACCGTGGCGGGAGCAGTACCTGATTGGGAAGGCACTGCCAAGCGCCCGGCCGCGGAAGCCGGCGTCCGCTGCGAGGCGCGGAGTGAATGCCGCCCCTGGGGTCGGGCCGCGCCACGACGCCGAAATACGGCAACCCGGCGTAGCGTTAGGGGACAATGCGGCGCCTCGAGTGTAGACTCGCTCGCTCCGCTACAGGCGTTCCTAGCGCGGCATCCTGGCGACCCCCCGCGTCGCCTGCGCGGCCGGGGCCGAAGCGCCTGCGGCCTCACCATCTGGAGCGATGCCATGGAACTCGACGAGATCCTGAAATATTCGGCGAAGGTCTCGGAGCGCTTTCGGATCAGCCAGGGCGAGAAGTTCCGCCTGCGGGACGTGGATCCCCGCGACACGCTGAGCCTGAAGTCCGAAGACAAGCCGCGCGCCAAGGAAGCGTTGGAAGCCGGCGTCGAGGCCCTGGCCGAATTGCAGGACAAGCTATACGCACAGGATCGGTGGGCGGTGCTGCTGATCTTCCAAGCGATGGATGCAGCGGGGAAAGACGGCGCCATCAAGCACGTCATGTCGGGCATCAACCCACAGGGCTGCCAAGTCTACTCGTTCAAATCTCCCACGAGCGAGGACCTCGACCACGATTATCTGTGGCGGTGCATGAAGTGCTTGCCGGAGCGCGGCCGGATCGGCATCTTCAACCGCAGCTACTACGAGGAGACGCTGATCGTGCGGGTCCACTCCGAGTTCCTGAAGCAGCAGAGGCTCCCGCCGGAACGGGTCACGAAGGACATTTGGCGCGAGCGCTTCCAGGACATCCGATGCTTCGAGCGCTACCTGACTCGCAATGGCGTGGCCGTTCGCAAGTTCTTCCTCCACGTTTCGAAGCGGGAGCAGAAGAACCGCTTCCTCGAGCGCCTGGAGACGCCCAAGAAGAACTGGAAGTTCTCCGGCGCCGATATCGAGGAGCGCGGCTTCTGGGACGAGTACATGGCAGCCTACGAGGACATGATCCAGAACACGGCGACCCGGGATGCTCCCTGGTACGTCGTGCCCGCCGACAACAAGTGGTTCACGCGCATCGTCGTGGCCGCCGCCATCATCGAGGCGCTGGCGTCGCTGAACCTGAAGTACCCCAAGGTCGGTGGGGACAAGCTCAAGGAGCTGGCCGCCGCCAAGCGCTTGCTGCTGGCGGAGAAGTAGCGGTCGGGGATCGCGGGCGATGCACGGATTCAAGGGTGGGAGAGTCCCGAAGGGGAGTCGACGCCGCACGGGCGATGTGTCACCGCCGACGCGTGCGCGGGCCCCGCATCCGCCGGTTCCACCGGACGCACATCAATATTTCAACCGCGAACTGAGCGTCCTATCCTTCTTCCGCCGGGTACTCGAGGAGGCGCAGGACGAGCGCAATCCGGTTCTCGAGCGGGCGAGGTTCCTCTCCATCCTCGGCTCCATTCTCGCCGAGTTCTTCATGGTGCGCGTGGCTGGCCTCAAGCAGCAAATGCTGGCCGGCGTGGTCGAGCTGTCCACCGACGGGCGTACCCCGGCGGAGGTACTGCTGGAGATCCGGCAGGTGGCGCTGGAGCTGATGAGGGATGCCCGGACGTGCCTGCAGCGACTCTTGCCGCTCCTGCACGATGAGGGCATCGACATCCTCGACTACCGGGTCCTGACCGCCGCGCAACGCGCCGCCGCCGATACGTACTTCGAGCAGGTGGTGTTCCCGGTCCTCACGCCGCTGGCGTTCGATCCGGGTCGGCCGTTCCCCTACATCTCGAACGTGAGCATGAACCTGGCGGTGCTGGTTCGCGACGGGGAGGGGCAGGAGCGCTTCGCCCGCGTCAAAGTTCCCCAGACCCTGCCGCGTCTGTTGCCCGTAGACCGGCAGGAGGAGGCACCCGAGGGCGGGAGCGGTACGCCGCCCACGAACCTGGTCTGGCTGGAACAGGTGATCGCAGCCAACCTCTCCCATCTCTTTCCCGGAATGGAGGTGCTCGAGGCTCATCCGTTCCGTGTGACACGGGACGCCGAAATGGAGATCCAGCAGCTGGAAGCCGAGGACTTGCTGGAGACGATCGAGCGGAGTGTGCGGGAGCGGCGCTTCGGATCGGTGGTGCGGGTGACGGTGGACACCGGCATGCCCGCGACGATCCGCGACATTCTCACGGACAACATGGGGATCGAGGCGAGCGACATCTACACGCTCGATCCCCCGCTCGGCACCTCCGACTTGGCGGAGCTGCACACCCTCGATCGCCCCGCCCTGAAGTTCCCACCGTTCCAGTCGGCCGTCCCCCCGGCGCTGAGAGCGGGAGACGACCCGTTCGCGGACATTCGTCGGGAGGACATCCTGCTGCACCATCCGTACGACTCGTTCGCGCCCGTCGTGGACCTGCTGCGGGCCGCGGCCCGCGATCCCGACGTTCTGGCCATCAAGCAGACGCTCTACCGGATCGGCCCCAAGTCCCCCGTTGTCGAATCGCTTCTGGAGGCGGCGGCCAACGGCAAGCAGGTGGCGGTTCTCGTGGAGCTCAAGGCTCGCTTCGACGAGGAGAACAACATCGGCTGGGCCCGGTCCCTGGAAGAGCAGGGGGTGCATGTCGTCTACGGACTGCCGGGCCTCAAGATCCACTCCAAGATCCTTCTCCTGGTCCGCAAGGAAGGTCGGGGCATCCGGCGCTACACCCATCTCGCCACCGGGAACTACAACCCGGTGACCGCCCACCAGTACACCGACCTCGGCCTGCTCACATGCGACGAGGCGTTCGGAGCGGATGCTTCGGATCTCTTCAACTTCCTGACCGGCTATTCGGCGAAGCGGGAATTTCGGCGGTTCCTGGTGGCGCCGATCAACCTTCGCACGGGCTTCCAGGCATCGCCCAAGCCCTGTATCGGGCCTCGCGGGCCGGCGTCAAAGTGGATCTGGTGGTGCGGAGCACGTGCATTCTCCGGCCGGGGGTGAAGGGCCTGAGCGAGAACATCCGGATCACCAGCATCGTCGGGCGGTTTCTCGAGCACAGTCGGGTCTACTACTTCCGCAACGGTGGCAAGGAGGAGATCTACGTGGGCAGCGCGGACCTGATGCCGCGCAACCTCGAGAAACGGGTGGAGACCCTCTTCCCGATCCAGGATCCGAGGCTCTTGCGCTATCTGCGCGACGATGTCCTGGCGATCTCCCTGGCGGACACGGCGAAGGCGCGCCTGCTCAAGGCCGATGGCACGTTCGAACGCGTGGCGCCGTCCCCGGGGGACGAACCTCTGAACAGCCAGCAGTGGATGATCGATCACCGCACCCGGGATGTGGTGGCGCCGAGCTGACGGCCTTCCTGGCCCGCACGAGCGCCATCCCGGACGGCTCCCCCCGAAGCTGCGCGCGA
>VBOS01000534.1 GCA_005893185.1 Candidatus Eiseniibacteriota bacterium | reverse complement strand
CTCACGCTACAAGCGCATGCGCGGATTCAACGTGCTCCACTGCACGGGCTGGGACGCCTTCGGCCTGCCGGCGGAGGAGTTCGCGCGCCGCACCGGCGTCCATCCCGCGATCACGACACGCGAGAACATCGCCACCTTCCGGCGCCAGATGAAGCGCATGGGGCTCTCGCACGACTGGGACCGCGAGGTCGACACGACGGATCCTGCGTACTACCGCTGGACCCAGTGGATCTTCCTCAAGCTCTTCGAGCGCGGGCTCGCCTACGTGGCCGAGGTGCCGGTCAACTGGTGCCCTGCGCTCGGCACGGTGCTGGCGAACGAGGAGGTGGTGGACGGGCTGAGCGAGGTGGGGGGCCATCCCGTGATCCGCCGCCCGATGCGGCAGTGGGTGCTCAAGACCACGGCCTACGCCGACCGGCTGCTGGAGGACCTCGCGCTCGTGGACTGGCCGGCGAGCACCCTCGAGATGCAGAAGAACTGGATCGGGCGCTCGATCGGCGCGGACGTGGACTTCCCGATCGCGGGTGTCTCCGGAAACCTCCGGATCTTCACCACGCGGCCCGATACGCTCTTCGGCGCCACCTACATGGTGCTGGCACCCGAGCACCCGGTAGTTGACACGGTCACAGCCCCGGCCCAGCGCGCGGCGGTCACGGCCTACCGCGAGGCGGCTGCGCGCAAGTCCGATCTCCAGCGCCAGGAGCTGGCGAAGGAGAAGACCGGGGTCTTCACCGGCGGCTACTGCGTGAATCCCGTGAACGGCGAAAGGATCCCGATCTGGATCGCCGACTACGTGCTCATGGGCTACGGCACCGGGGCGATCATGGCGGTTCCCGGCCACGACGAGCGTGACTGGGAGTTCGCGCGCGCGATGAACCTCCCGATCCGGGAGGTGGTGGCGGGAGGGGACGTCACGAAGAGCGCCT
>VBOS01000532.1 GCA_005893185.1 Candidatus Eiseniibacteriota bacterium | reverse complement strand
CTGTCGCTCTCCTTCCACCGGCGCGCGCACGCCGGCGATCTCCTCATGCGCCTGACAGGCGACATCCTGCTGCTGCGCGAGATGGTGGTGAACGCGATCATCAACATGATGTCGCACACGCTGGTGGTGATCGGGATGATCGTGGTGATGCTGCACATGGACGCCTCCCTGACGCTCGTGTCGGTGGGCCTCGCGCCGCTGCTGTTCGTGGCCATGCTGGCGTTCCGCGTGCGCCTGGTGGAGGCGGCGCACCGGCAGCGCAAACGCGAGGGCGTGCTCGCATCGACGGCGCACGAGGTGTTGCAGGGCATCCAGGTCTTGCAGGCCAACACCGCCGAGAGCCACGAGAACCAGCGCTTCAAGGACATGAATCGGCGCAGCCTGCGGGCGAGCCTCAAGTCGGCGCGGCTGGAGGCCCAGCTCAATCGCGTGGTGCTGATCCTGATTGCCGGCGGTCTCGGCGGCGTGTTGTGGCTCGGCACGGAGCGCGTGCTCGCCGGCCGGCTCAGCCCCGGCCAGCTCCTGGTGTTCCTCGCGTACGTACAGGCGTTCTACAAGCCGCTCCGCACCCTGTCCAAGATGACCGAGCGCATGGCCAAGGCCACAGCATGCGGCACGCGCGTCCTCGAGGTGCTCGAGAGCGTGCCGGAGATCCAGGACAGCCCGCATGCCGTGGTGCTGAAGCGCGTCGAGGGGCGTATCACGCTGCGCGAGGTCGCAATGGCCTACGGCGGCGGCCCGCCTGTGCTGCGGGACGTGACGCTCGACATCGCGCCCGGCGAGAAGGTGGCGCTGGTCGGACCCACCGGCGTGGGCAAGTCCACGCTGCTCGCGCTCGTCCCCCGGTTCTACGATCCGACCGAAGGAGAAATCCTGCTCGACGGCGTCCCCATCCGCTCGATCCGGCTCCAGTTCCTGCGGCGCCAGATCAGCTTCCTCACCCAGGACACAACCATCCTGGGAGACCCGGTGCGGGACAACATCGCCTACGGAGCCATGGATCGTGAGGGGCCTCCGCCGACCCCCGCAGAGATCGAGCTCGCCGCCCGGGCCGCCCACGCGCACGAGTTCATCCTGGAGCTGCCGCAGGGCTACGACACCGTCGTCGGCGAGCGCGGCGCCACGCTCTCGGGCGGCCAGCGGCAACGGATCGCGATCGCACGCGCCCTGCTGCGACAGGCGCCGGTCCTGCTGCTCGACGAGCCCATGACCGGGCTCGACCCCATCTCCGAGCGGGATGTGCTGGCGGCCATGGAGAACCTGACGGCCGGCAGGACCACGATCATGGTCGCCCACCACATGAATACCGTTCTGCATGCGGACCGCATCGTGTTCCTGCGGGGCGGGCGGATCGCGGAGCAGGGGACGCACGAGGGGCTGCTGGCACGCGGCGGGCCCTATGCGGAGTTCTACTTCACCCAGTGGGGCCGTCCTGGGCTGGGACCGACCGAGCGCGCGAACCCCGGAAACGGGTCCGCACCGGTCGCGCTCCAGAGCCGGGAGCCGTAGCCAAGCCGACCGGGCGGCGGCAAGCCGCCTTCGCGCGCCGGAAGGACTGGAATGCTCTCCGCGCCTGATGCCGACATTGTCCGACGAGATCCGGGGATTCCCGGGCTCTCGATCGTGCTGGACCCCGAAGCCGTGATTGCCGCATTGCGCCCGTGCTTGCCCCGGGCCGGCACCGCCCGGATGACCTACGTCCGCTACAAGCCGGGGAGGAGCTGTGTGGTTGCCTACCGACTCGACGGAGACGGAGGCCTGGACCTCTACGCCAAAGCCAGCCCGCCCGGCGCTCCCGCCGAACCTCGCATGTCCGTCGAGCGATCGAGTGCATCGGATGGGACCGGACGGATCATCCTGGGAGATGGCGCCATCGCGGTATGCGTCTTCCCGGTGGACCACAAGCTCAAGGCCTTGCGACGGCTGGCGGATGCCGAGCTTCGTCGTCGCATGCTCCGCGAAGTCGTGCCCGACCGACCCGACCTGTGGGACGGCGCCTTCGACGAGCTGCGGTACCTGCCCGAGCGGCGCTATGTCGCTCGTTGGCTCAGCGGGAACAGGCCGGTCGCCGTGCTCAAGCTCCACACCGAACGCGAGTATGCCCTGGCGCAGAGGAACGTGACTGCCTTCCGGGGGCACGCTTCGTTTCGCAGGGCGCGGTGCCTCGGCCAATCGGACCGCCGCCGGATCCTGTTGCACGAGTGGTTGCCGGGTCGCGTTCTGAGCGAGGCCGTGTCGGATCCCGATCCGGATTTCGGCGCGCTCACATCGGTCGGGGCTGCGCTCGCACACCTGCACGCCCATGATGCCACGGGCCTGTCGCCTCTCCAGCGGGACGTCGAGGCGGCCACACTGCTCGGACTCTCCGCCAACCTTGGATCCATCTGTCCCCACCTTGCCGAGCGACTGGATCGACTCGTCCGACGGCTGGCCGGCGAACTCATGCGGGCGCCGCGCTTGAACCGGGCGATTCACGGTGATTTTTCCGCCGGTCAGGTGTTGATCGCCGGAGACGGAGTTGCGATCCTGGATTTCGATCGGGCCGCGCGCGGCGACCCCGCTGCGGACATCGG
>VBOS01000103.1:1049-8306 GCA_005893185.1 Candidatus Eiseniibacteriota bacterium | reverse complement strand
GAGCGTCCAGATCGCGGCGGTGCTCGGAGCGTTCCTGTTCGCCCTGCTCGTGACATCGCCCTTCGTGTTCATCGACGCGCGCTCGGCGTGGCGCGAGCTGTCGATGGCGGGCGAGCACATGCGGCTCGGGCACTTGGGAGACGAGGCGGGAAGAGCGTGGCTTCCCTACGCGCGCGACTGGATCTCGCGCATGATGGGCCCGACGCTCGGGCTCGCGAGCGCGGCCGGCCTCTTCTACTTCGTGGGCTTTCGCCGCGCGCGCTGGGCGATCGTGGTCGGCGGCTTCTTCGTGCCATTCGCGGCGGTCGTGGGCTCGTGGTCCAGGGTGGCTGACAGCTATGTGATGCCCCTGGTTCCGCTCGGCACCGTCTTTGCGGCCGCGCTGGCGGCGGAGGGCGCGCAGCGTGGCATGGCCCGGCGTGCATCTTGGCGGGCGGCCGTCCTCGCGATCGCAACCCTCGCATTCGCCGCTCCGCTCGTCATCGGGTACCGAGCCTATCTGGGGACGCTCGAAGGCGACACGAGGGCTCGCGCCAAGGCGTGGATCGAGAGTCAGCTGCCGTCCGGGAGCTTCATCGCCACCGAGATGTACGGCCCCGACCTGCTGAGCGCGCGGACCATCCTGGGATGGGACGAGGACCTGAAAGACGGGCTGCGGAGGGCGAACTACCAGCCGCGCGTCTATGCCATCGAGTACATCGCGCTGATCGCGATGGCGCCCGAGCAGTCCGCCCGATTCTACGATCTCGCTCTCTACGAGCCCGCGGACTACGTCGTCGTGACCGGCGCGGTGCGCGACCGGTACCAGATGGATCCGCTGCGCTTCGCTCCCCAGCTCGCGTTCTACGACAGCCTCAGAGCCCGCTGGCCCATGGTGCAGGAATTCCCCGCCAGCGGGACCGGCTCGGCCATCGCGATCTACCGGAATCCCTCGCACGATCGGCCGTTCGCCTCGCGGGTGCCGGGTCCGCTCCCGCGCCTCGAGATCGCGAAGTCGTCCCGGCTCACGGGTGAAGAGCAGGCGTTCTACTACAACCTCGGTTTGAACTACGAGTTCTTCGGATTCTCGAACCACGCGATCGCAGCCTACAGCGAAGGGCTCCGCTATCCGTCGAACCGGCCCGAGCGCTACGCCGTCATGGCCCGGCGGCTGGCGGAATGCCTGGTGCGCCAGAAGCGCGTTCCAGATGCGATGGCGTTCCTGGAGTCGGCGGCGCAGCGGGCGCCGACGCGCGCGGAGGCCGCATCTCTGCGGGCGGCGCGCGCTGAGATCGCGGCGCGCGGGAGGCCCTGATCTGCGGCGCCCGGTAGGAGGGCCGGGCTCCGGCTTCCCCTACTCGACCGACGGCGTGGTCGTGCGGAAGCCGGAGATCAGCCAGTCGCCTGCGCGCTGCTCGAACGTGACGCGATAGGCTTCGCGGGGCCCTCGGAAGAACACCATCTCCTCCGCGTTCTCGTCTGTGGTCCCGGGGGCCACGCGCCACGCGCCGACGGGCTGGTTCCAGCCCATCCGCCGCGCGGTCTCCACCCACTCCCGGTCGATCACGAAGTTCTTCGCCCGGTCCCAGTCGCTCGCCGCGATCGCCTGCTCGAACTGGACGAATGTTGCGTAGGGCGAGCGCACCGGATCGACGGCGATGCGCTCGAACCCGTAGGGCTCCCACAGGAAGCGGCGGTTCTGCCAGACGTGCGGGCAGGTCGCGCACTCGGTGAAGCCGGGCGTCGACCGGTAGGTCTTGGTGGAAAGCTGGATCGAGCCGTCCTCGATCGGGGCGAACTGGCCCTGGCCTACGCCGCCCAGCGAATCGGGCCCGAGCGTCTGCGAGAGATGGGCGGTGCCGCCTGCGAGGTCCCAAGCCGTGAGCAGGAGCTGCTGGCCGCCCGCCTGGCGGCGCCCGAACAGCACGGCCACCGAAGGCGGGCCGGACGGGGTGGGAGGCTCGCCCCACAGCCACCGAAGGCGGGCCGGACGGGGTGGGAGGCTCGCCCCACAGCCCGCGACCCGCGAGCGTCAGGAGCTTGTAGCCGCGCGCCTCGAGCGGCTCGGACTGGATGGTGTTCTCGCCGCACCAGAAGAGCCATGGCCACGCGCCCTGCTCGGGGTTGGAGCGCGAGAAGAAGTTCACGACCAGCGCGCAGCGGTCGCTCGCGACCTCGCCGCCGAAGCCCAGCGAGTCGAGCAGCGCGCGCGCGCGATCCTCCCACGACAGCGTGGGCTCGATGCGCGTGCGTATCGCGAGGTCGTTGAGGAGGAGCCGGGCGCTCATGCTCGAAGCGGCTTCGCCCTGTCCGTCCGCGTCCCACAGCTCCTGCGCGCTGCGCACCAGGAGCGCCAGGGAGTCCACCGGCACGGTGGCGGTCGAGTCCGCCTGCAGCGGCTGGTACTGCGGTTTGCGCACGCAGCCGCCACCCGCCAGCGCGGCGAGGAGGAGCGCGATGGAGAGCGCGGCGCCGGCTCGTGCGCTCGGCGTCCTGCCCGGCGCGCCGCTCACCGGCTGGATCCGGGCCGCGTCACGCGGATCGTGTCCGCTGCCGCCTTCGGCGCGGGAAGGGTCGTTCCACTGCTCGGCTCCTCCAACCAGTCCTTGATCACCCATCGGCCTTCCTTCTGCGTGAAGTGGACGACCCAGAGCTGCTCCCTCTTCGGCCGGAACCGGACGATCAACCAGCTCGGCCACGGGCGGTCGGCCTGGACACTTTCGACCTTCCACAGCCCACGCCCGCGGCCCTGGCCCCAGCCGAGGGCGATCGCGCGATCCGCAGCAGCCGGATGAAGAGCACGAACGTCGAATATGCGGTCGGCAGCGTCCGACTGTCGTCGAGCTCGTAGCCCCCCTCTGCGAGCGTGTACAGGCGCTCGGTGAGGATGCCCGGACAACCGCGACACGTCTCGAACAGCGACTCCGGCTCGGCCCTCGCCCATGCCAGCAGCTCCGGCCGGCCGTCGTGGTCGATGTCCATGAACCCGGCTTCGATCGCGTCGCTGAGATCAGGACCGTAGCCCTCGTACTGGTCGGCGTCCCAGAAGTACGCCTGCGCGTTCATGCGCAAGAGCGTGAAGTTGTAGCCCCCCTTTCCCGGCGTCCGATCCAGGATCGCCCATTCGTACGGAGCGCTCGCGGCCCCCTCGTACCACACCTTCATGCGCGGCTCGTGCCCGCCCCGAAACGAGACTCCTTGCGTACGCAGATCGTTCTGGCGGTACCAGAAGAGCCACCCCACGGATTCCGCCCGAGGCCGAAACGGATTATGCACCATGACGAGGGCAAATGTAGGCTGGGCCGGATCGATCGCGACCTCGGTGTCGAGCCCGAGCGAATCGATCGCGGGCTCGATCGCGTGGGCCTGGAGCATGTGGGTCCGCCCGAGCGCGCGGAGCATGTGGCGCGCGATCTGGCCCACGAGGTCGTATGCCTTGAGGTTCGCGCCCCCTGTGCTGTCGCCGGTGTTGGTGTGGAAGTGCGCGCGCGCATCGGCCGCCCAAGCCAGCAGCGAATCGGAGGATGGCGGAGTCCACGGCCGGGTCGGCTGCGCGCGGGCCGGGGAGGCTGCTGCGAAGAGTCCCAGGCAAGCGGCCGCGGTCAGCATCGCGGCGCAGCTTCGACCTCCCACCGGGCGGGGCATGACGCCAGAGTGGACGCGAACGCGCCGGGAGACAGTCCGGTAGTAGTAGAGCGTGAGCAGTGGGCCGTGCCCTCTGTAATTCGGCGTCAGATAGCCGAGGTTCACGTATCCCCGGAGGCTGAAACCGTAGAAGGTGCCGTATCGTCCGCCCGCCTCCAGGCAGGCCGTGAGAGGATTGGACTCGAACAGGGCATATTGCGACCCGGCCCCGGGGAGTCGAACTCCGTCGGCGACGCTCGCGTTCTCGGGCGTCGGTGTCACAACGGCGTACGTGCACGACAACCACGGCTCCTTCACCGGCCACAGGGTCGGCCGACCGGAGATCGGATTGCTGCCGGCGGTTTCCACCGTGACCCGCGCGCCGGCGAGCTTGAGCGCCGGCA
Organism: Candidatus Eiseniibacteriota bacterium; assembly: GCA_005893185.1. Lineage (GTDB taxonomy): Bacteria > Eisenbacteria > RBG-16-71-46 > RBG-16-71-46 > RBG-16-71-46 > WS-2. Next base: position 4,299 of record VBOS01000103.1, on the reverse strand, counting down.
GCGGCCAGTGGACGCCGTCGACGTAGCGCGGCCCGAGGAAAAGGAAATCGCCGAAGCAGTGCTTCATCTTGGCGACGAGGTCGTAGTAGCCCCATTCGGTGCATGAGACGAAGAGGCTGTCCACAGGGGTTCCAGCCGGCAGGGTCTCGAAGGACCACACCGGGCCATCGAGCTGCTCGTCCGAGGTTTGGTTGACGGCGGTCACGGCCCAGAACACGCGCGCGCCGAGGCCCCAGGGGCTGCGCGTCATCAGGTACGGCAACTGGCCGATGGAAATTGGGTCCGAGCTGCGGGCCGCAACCACGGCGGAATCCGCGGCCTCGTAGACCCGGTAGACGATCGACCCGGCCGAGGGGGGCTCCGCCGCACCCCATGTGAGAAGCGCAAAGGGCGACTCTCCCAACGTCCCCTCCGCCGGAGTCGGGTGGTTCAGCCGGCGCAGGCCGTTGGTTCTGAACTGCCAGAAGGTCGGGCTCAGAGGGTGTCCGCCCGAGGCCTTGACCCCGCTCGTGATCTCGACCGTGTACGTGCGCAGCAGCGCGAGCTGCGCAAGCGGGGTCAGCCGCAGGGTCCGGGTCGGAGCGTCGTACGTGAGTGCAACTGGAATGCGCACCGTGTCGAGCTTGAGGAAGATGGTGCGCTCGTTCACCGACGCGGGATCGATTGGCTCCGTGAAGCGCACCCAGATTTCCGTGTCGTAGAAGACGCCCGTGCTGCGGGCCGCGGGGTGGACGGCCTCGATTTCCGTCGAGGGGCTGCCCGTCGGAGCGAGGGGCGGCTTTGCCTTGGGGCCACAGCCCACCAGCGCGAGCAGCAGCGCCGCGCCCACGGAGCCGAGACCGCTCCTCTTGGCCGCCACCATCATCGGATCACAACGAAGCGTCCGACCTTGTGGCCGGCCGCGGAGTCCACCGTGAAGAGGTAAACCCCGGACACCGCCTCCTGCCCGTTGCGGGTCACCAGATCCCACGAAGCCTGCCCGTTCCCCGATCGCCCGTCGTGATCCAGTTGCGCCACGAAATCCCCCGCCACCGTCCAGATCTTCACCGTGCTGATCTCCCTCGGCAGCCCGAGGAAATCGATGTGACGCGTCAGGGGATCGCCCGCTGTGCTCGGGCGATTCCAGTCGGCCCAGCCCCGGTAGGGATTGGGCACGACCCACACCCCGTCCACCCCGGGGCGCGCCTCGACCCTCGGCACGACTCGCCGGTCGAAGCCGGCATCGAGCGGGCTCTCCAGCACGATGGTTCGCAGGACACCACTTGGAGCGCGCTCACTCACCTCGTATCTGCTGGTCACGACGTAGATGTAATCGAATCCGTTGAGGACTTGGGGGTCGGTCACGGCGTAGCGGCCCACGGGATACAAGGGCTGTTCGTAGAGGATGCGCAGGTAGTCCAGACTCGAATCCGTGACGGACGGCAGCGGCTTCTGCCCGAGCGTGGTGTCCGGGCCAAAGGCTCCCAGCAGCGCCCAGCGCCTGGCCTCCGGAACCAGTGACCGGCGGTCTCGCCAGTCGGCCATCTTCCACAGGCGATAGCCGAGAAAGCGCCGCGGCTGGACTCGCTGCCCGGGCCGGAGGGCGATGCCGGCATTCAGAAGGATTTCCGGCATGTTGTCCCATTCGATGCGCACACCATGGTCGAGCGCCACCGTTCGATCGTTCGGCTGCGGCGGTAGAAAGCCCGGCTCGAGCCAGCGCTCGACGGTCTCGAACCCGTTGAGTCCGGTGCATATGTCGCAGTCTGCGTCGGTCCAGATGCAATGGCCGTGGGTGTAGGTCACGGATGCTTCGTTGCGGCAGTTCTGCGGGAACTTGTCGGCGCAATGCGGGTCGGCCGCGAAGGTCACCCCGGGGGGCGGCTCGATGCACGCCTCGTGTCCGTTGAGACCGGTCTCCCCCACGTTCCATTCGGTCGTTCCGGGGCCCACGCTGTCCGGAAGCAGATTGAACGTCTGACCGTGGTACATCACCGCCGCGTTTGCGGCTTGGGCCGCCAGGCTGTCGAGAGACTCGGCCACGATCAGCGCCGCCTCGAACTTCACCGATTGCCCGGGCGCCAGGGTGGCGAACGGTCCGCACGACACCAGCACGGCGTAGTCCTCGGCGAACTGCCCGTCGGCGCCGGGGAACGTGCCGGCGAGCGCGGCGTAGCGTTCGGCATCGTTCAAAGGCGGACCACCGTGCCACGGCACCCGGGCGTTCGAGAACAAGGTGGTGCGGAAGGAAACCCTACCCGGCGCCCGCGCCGCGCGTTGCGCCTCGACCGGCGCGAGCAGCGCCATCGGATCGGTGGTGTGGCCCAGCGGCATCACGGCCACCACCGGAAGCCCGGATCCCGTCCTTCCGTCCACGACCGCCGTGAGCGTATCCGCCAGCGTGCTGTAGCACGGCTCGGGCCGGCCTTCCGGAGGCGTGGGGCAACCGGGGTAGACCCAGTTGCCGCCGATCGTGGTGTAGGAAGTGCCTTCGAATACGGTTCGTGAGTAGCTGAAGCTGGCGACGCGGTCGTTGACGTGTCCCGCGGCATCGGCTCGGGCGCGGGAGTCGAGGTCGGCGTAGAGTCCGACCTGCACCTGGTGCAGCGTCTGCCGCCCGTGGTTCGTGATCGTGAAGCTGAGCCCTGCGATCCCGTCGTAGCCGCTCACGCCCCACGCGTAGGCCTCCTGGTGCACCGAGAGGCCGAGGGGGTGGTGCAGTTCACCGTTCGGATAGGTGAATTGGATCGCCTCGGGCTGATCGTCGGTGTAGTCGGCGACCGCGAGCTGCTGCGAGAACAGCCCCAGGTCCTCGTCCACCTCGCCGTCGCCGTCGTCGTCTTTGCCGTTGAGGATTTCCTCGTCGAAGCGCCCGTCCCCGTCGTCGTCGTAGAAGCGCTCGGCGCCGAGCCGGCCGGACTCCGCGAGGTACACGTGATCATCGGGATCGAGGGTCGGCCGGAATTCGAGCAACGGACCGCCTGAGACCAGAGGCTCGTCCCCGGGGCCGAGGGCGCCCACCCACAACGCCGCGTAATTGAGCGCCTCGTTTCCCGAGCCCTTCGGGAACTCGAACGAGGGATCGTTCGACAGGCCGATGTTGAAGAACGCGTTGCCGAGAATGCCGGCGTTCGTCACGCGCAGCGAGAAGTTGCCGGCCGTGAGGGCGGGCCCCCGGTCACGATTGTCGAGCACCGCTCGCGCAGACCCGGGAGCCGCGCACGCCCACAACAACAGGGCCACGAGGCAACGTCGGCCTCCGTACGTTCGC
>VBOS01000103.1:0-959 GCA_005893185.1 Candidatus Eiseniibacteriota bacterium | reverse complement strand
TCCCTGCGAGCGGACCGCGGCCGCCGGTGCTACAGTTCCGCGCCGTGTGCACGCTCATCCTCGGCCTCGACACCGTGGGGCGCGGCTCCGTCATCCTGGCGGCGAACCGCGACGAGGATCCGGCGCGCCCGAGCGCGCCGCCCGCCGTGCTCAGCGAAGCGCCGCGCGTCGTGGGCGGACGCGACCTGCTGAAGGGCGGCACGTGGCTCGCCTTGCGCGGTCGGCAGGCGGCGGTCGCGATGCTCAACCGGCGCGCCGCGCCGGGAGCCGAGGGCACAGGCCGGCGGTCGCGCGGGCTGCTCGCGCTCGAAGTTGCGGCGGCGGGCGACGGGACGCCGGATGCCGCGCTGCGGTTCGCGCGCGAGGCGGCGGGAGGCGGGGAGTTCGCGCCGTTCTCGCTGCTCTTCGCCTCGCCGGAAGGCTGCTGGCTGCTCGCGAACGACGGCGCGCGCGCGCGCGATGCCGTCCGTATCGCCCCCGGGTGGCACGCCATCACGCACGCGGATCTCGACGATGCGAGCGAGCCGCGCACGCGCTGGATCAAGAACCGGCTCGCGGGATTCTCCCCGGGCAGCTCGGCCGAGGCCGAGCGCTTCCTGCTCGACCTGCTGCGCGCCCACGGCGACGAAGCGCGAGCGAGCGGTGAGCCCGCCCCCCCGGTCTGCCTGCACTCGGGGCGCATGCGGACGGTCTCCTCCTCGATCGTATTCCTCTCCGGCAGCGCCGCACGCTACGTTCACATCGAGGGGCGCCCGTGCATCGGCGCCGCCATCGACTGCTCGCACCTGCTGGGGGCGCGCTCCACGGCGCCCGCGGATCGGCCATGACGCGCGGCAAGCTCGAAGGTCAGGTCGCGTTCGTGACCGGCGGGAGCCGCGGGCTGGGCCTGGCCATCGCCCGCGCGCTCGCGGCCGAGGGAGCGTCGCTGGCCGTGCTCGCCCGCCCCGGAGCCGAGCTCG
>VBOS01000530.1:4066-4461 GCA_005893185.1 Candidatus Eiseniibacteriota bacterium | reverse complement strand
GAAGACGGCCGCGAGGTCGAAGGCCAGGCGCTCCGGATCGAGCGTCTCCACGAGCGAGAGCATCACGGCGTCGCCGGCCTTCATGTCGCTCGCGCCCCGGCCGTGGAGGCGGCCGGCCTCGATCCGCGTCTTCGCCCCAGGGTTCGCGGGCACGGTGTCGAGATGCCCGGCGAGCACCAGCAGCGGCCGCCCGCGCCCCGGGCCCCGCCACACCACGCTCGTGCCGGAACGCAGGCATTCGCCGGAGGGGCACTCGCGCAATCGAGCCTGGACCCAGTCGGCGATCGCGCGCTAGTCGCCGGTCTCGCTCGGGATGCGGACCAGGGTCTCGAGCAGGTCGGCGAGCGATGCGGCGGTGGTGGTGGAGGGCATTGCCTCGTGCCTCTGGGTGACGG
>VBOS01000530.1:0-3950 GCA_005893185.1 Candidatus Eiseniibacteriota bacterium | reverse complement strand
CCGGCGAGTGCCGGGCTGCGCCGTTCTGCGACTTCCGCGGCCGGCTGCACCACCGCGCGGTCGTCGCCGCCACGCGCGACGGCGCGCTGTGGCTGCTGCGGGACGACGCTCCCGGCGACGAGCTGGCAGCTTTCGTGAGCCGCAGCGTGTTCCGCGAGGACCTGCGAATCGCGGACCTGGGAGCGAGCTGGTGCGCGCATTCGGCAGCGGAGGGCGCTCCGCCCGCGGTCGGGGCGGTCGAGGAGCGCGACGGCGTGCCGTTGCGCGCGCGGATCGCGAAGGGCCGAGTGATCGCGCTGGCCGGCGCGGGCGCGAGCCTCCCACCCGATGACGAGGCGGAGCGCATCCGCGCCGGTCGACCGCGCCACGGGCACGAGATCCATCCCGATTTCACGCCGTTCGAGGTCGGGCTCGCGCACGAGGTGCACCTCGCCAAGGGCTGCTATCCCGGCCAGGAGGCGCTCATGCGTCTCGTCACGTACCGCAGCGTGCGCCGCCGCCTGGTGCGCATCGGCGGCGAAGGCGCGGCGCCCGCATCGGCGAGCGATGTGCGTGCGGACGGCACGGTCGCCGGAAGGCTCACGAGCGTCGCAGAGGACGCCGCCGGCGGCTGGATGGGATTGGCGGTGCTGCGCCAAGATGCGACATCACAGGGCGTGAGGCTCGAGATCGAGGGCGCGGGCGATGTGCGGGAGCCCGAGACGTTCGACCTCACCCTGCCCCTGGGTCTCGGCTGAGCCGCTCCGCCCGGGCGAACGCGGCGCTCAGCGCACCTCGACGTCGCCGCACAGCGCATCTTCGCCCGTGACCAGCACGACGCGGTAGATCCCGGGCGGCACCCGATGGCCGCCATCGTCATCGAGATCCCATGAGAGCGCGAACGTGCCCGCGGCCAGCGCCCCGTCGAGCAGAACGCGCACGATGGAGGTCTCGCGCGGCCCGTGTCCCTGCTGGCGGGCGTAGACGGAAACGTTCACGTGCGCGCTCGCCGGGAGCGCGAACTGGATCCGCGTCGCCACCGTGGCGGGATTCGGAGCCGCGGGAGCCATGCACAGCACCGTCGGCAGCGGCACCGGCACGCCTTCGATCTCCAGATCAGTCGCGACGCGCTCGCGCGTGGCGGACGCCCGGCCCGTCGCGCCGGGCGCCGCGCCCACTGCGCCGTGCGCGGGCGCGCCGCGCTCGGCGCATCCCCAGTCGCGCGCATCCGGCTCGCCGACGACGGTCCCGTCGCCCAGCGTCTGCGTGATCCCGTCATACGGGTCATTGATACAGGGTGGAAGATGGTGCGGTGGGGCGGCGCCCGCGAGCGTGAGGAACGCGACTGCCGCAAGGGCGATGACGAAGCGCGATTGGTTCATGGCAGCCTCCCGTGGACGAGGGGCGGCCCGACACGGCCATCGTCCCGGGCGCGGCGCGGACCCGCCAACGCCCCTCGAGATGCGTAGATTCTACTCCAACGCCCGCGCGAATTCCGCGAGGAGATCACCCCTCAGGCGACTCTCCGCCCTCCTCCTCATCGCTGTCGACCACGATCGCGTCCGTCGTGAGCACGAGCGCCCCGATGCTGGAGGCGTTCTGCAGGGCGCAGCGCGTGACCTTGGTGGGATCGAGGATCCCGGCGGCGGCCAGATCCTCGTACTCGCAGGTCCAGGCGTTGAACCCGATCCCGCCGCTCGCGCGACGGATGCGCTCCACGACGACCCCGCCCTCGACGCCGGCGTTTTGCGCGATCTGGTACGCCGGGCTCTCGAGGGCATCGCACACGATGTCGCGCCCCACGGCCTCGTCGCCCGAGACATCGAGCGCCCGCGTCGCGGCCTGGGCGCGCAGCAGCGCGACCCCGCCGCCGGGAACCACGCCCTCCTCGACTGCCGCGCGCGTGGCCGCGAGCGCGTCCTCGATCCGCGCCTTGCGCTCGGCCATGGCCAGCGCGGTCGGAGCGCCGACGCGGATCACGGCCACACCGTTCGTGAGCTTTCCGAGTCGCTCGCGCAGCCGCTCGCGCTCGTGATCGGAATCCGACTCCTCGAGCTCCCGCCCGACGCGGGCGATGCGCGCGCGGATCTCGTGCGCGCGCCCGCCGCCCTCGAGCAGCGTTGTGGCCTCGCGATCGACGCGCACGCGCTTCGCGCGCCCGAAGTCGCGGGCCTCGATCTTCCCGACCGCGCGCCCCAGCTCGCTCGTGAACAGCGTGGCCCCTGTGAGCACAGCCAGGTCGTCGAGCTGCTCGCGCCGCCGCTCGCCGCTCGCGGGTGCCCTGACCGCCACGGACTGCACCGTGCTGCGCAGGCGGTTCACCACCATCATCGCCAGCGCCTCGCCCTCGACGTCTTCTGCCACCACGAGCAGCGGGCGTCCGGCGCGCGCCGCGTGCTCGAGCGCGGGGAGCAGGTCGTGCGCCGCCGCGAACTTCTGCTCGGCGAGCAGGATCAGGCTGTCCTCGAACGAGACCTCCATGGTGTCGGGCTCTGTGACGAAGTAGGGCGAAAGGTAACCGCGGTCGAAGCGCAGGCCCTCCACCAGCTCGAGCGCGGTTTCGAGCCCCCGACCCTCCTCGACCGTGATCACGCCCCGGCGGCCGACGCGGTCGATGGCCTGGGCGATCAGCTCGCCGGTCGCAGCGTCGCCGTGGGCGCTCACGGTGGCGATGTGCTCGATGTCCGCCCGGTTCTCGAGCGGGCGCGACTGCGCTCGCAGCGACTCCACGACCGCCGCCACCGCTCGCTCGATGCCGCGCCGGATCTGCATCGGGCCGTGCCCGGCCGCGATCGCCCGGAGACCGCGCGTCACGATGGCGTGCGCGAGCACCGTGGCAGTTGTGGTGCCGTCCCCCGCGACCTCGCCGGTCTTGAGCGCCACCTCCTTCACGAGCTGCGCGCCCATGTTCTCGAAGCGGTCGGCCAGCTCGACCTCGCGCGAGATCGCGAGCCCGTCGTTGGTGATGGTGGGGGCGCCGTTGCCGTGCTCGATCACGACGTTGCGGCCGCGGGGCCCCAGCGTCACGCGCACAACGCCCGCGAGCTGGTCCACGCCGCGGCGCAGCGCCTCGCGGGCGTCATCGTCGAACTGGATGCGCTTTCCCATGGGTGCTCTCCGGTCGCGGAGGTTGGATGAACCTGGCGTACTCCTGGGCGACGGCCTTCACATGCGGGGTCGCGCCGGGCAGCGAGGCCGCCCGAACATAGAGCCTCCCCGCCACCAGCGAATCCCCGAGCTTCTCGTAGCAGACCGCCGCGTTCAGCGGGTACTCGAAGTTTTCGGGCGAAACGTCCGCCAGCTTGACCAGCTCTTCTGCCGCGCTGTTCCAGTCCCCGGCGCCGCCCAGCAGCAGCGCCAGCTCGCGGTGGTCCTGCTCCCAGTCGCGATCGCGGACGCGCGCAGCCGCTACGTCCTCCTCTCCCTTCGTCACCTCCACCCAGGTTCCGCTGCTGTCGAATCGGAAGAAGTAGTCGCGGCCCGCAGGCTCGTCCGGGCGCCGCGCGCGGTAGTAGGAATAGTAGCCCCCCGTGACCGTCGAGTCCCCGTACCAGATGCGAAACGCCGGTCCGTTCCCGGCGACCCAGCCGATGTTGCGCGGGACGCGCGCGAAGTAGAGCCGCGAGTGTGGCGGGACGTCGGAATGCCTCCTCAGGAGATCGTCGCGCAGCGTGCGGAGGAAGAACCCGGCGCGGAGCTGGAACGCCTCCGACGCCCAGTCCCACGACCGCGTGTCGGCGCGCAGCGGACGGAGCAGGGCCAGGGCCAGCACCAGCGCAGCTCCAACTGCGGGCCGGCGGCGGAGCGCAAGCATGATCGCGAGCCAGACGCCGAACGCGCCGAACAATCCGTAGTAGCCGTGCCAGCTAATGGACGGCATGAAGACGGCGACGGAACCCGCGACGCCCCAGCAGATTGCGAACGCGATGATGCGCCGGCCCGAGGTCGGATCGGGGCCCACCCCGGAGGCT
>VBOS01000531.1 GCA_005893185.1 Candidatus Eiseniibacteriota bacterium | reverse complement strand
GTGGACACGCGCAGCGCATTTTCCGACCGGATGCTGGACGGCGCGCACGCGCAGGCGAGCGGCGGGCCCGAGCCGCGCGACCTGGGGCTCATGCACGAGCTGGTGAAGGGCACCCTGCGCTGGCGTGGGCGCGTGGACTGGGCGCTCGATCCACGGGTTCACATCGGGCTCGCCAAGGTCCAGCCCTGGATCAAGAACGTGCTGCGGATGGGCGCGTACCAGATCCTGTTCCTCGACCGCATCCCGCCGCACGCGGCGGTGGACGAGTCGGTCAAGCTCGCGCACAAGTACGGACATCCGGGAACCGCGGGTCTCGTGAACAGCGTGCTGCGCCGCCTCGCGGACGAAAAGGACACGATCGATGTGCCGAACGGCGACGACACGGCGTCGCTCGCGGTGTGGGGCTCGCATCCGGTCTGGCTCGTGGAGCGCTGGCTCGCGCGCTTCGGGGTCGAGGCCACGCGTGCGCTGATGGTCGCCAACAACCGAGCCGTGCCCGTCGGGCTGCGCGTCAACCGCCTGCGCGGCACGCGCGAGCAGCTCATCGAGCGGCTCGCCACCGAAGGCGTCTCCGCCACCCCCGCGCGGTATTCGCCCGATCTGGTGTGGGTCGAGGCGCACCACGCGCCCGGCTCCCTCGCAGCGTTCCGTGAGGGCTGGTGCACGGTGCAGGACGAGAGCGAGAGCCTGGTGGGACGGCTCGCAGCCCCCCAGCCGCACGAGCGTCTGCTCGACCTGTGCGCGGCCCCCGGCGGCAAGTGCACGCACTTGGCCGAGCTGATGGGCGACGAGGGCGAGGTGTGGGCGATGGAGCGCGACGCCGCGCGCGCGGCTTCACTCGAGAACACCGTCGCGCGGCTCGCCACGCACAGCGTGCACGTCGTGCAGGGCGACGGCCGCACCTACACGTTCCCCATGCCGTTCGACCGCGTGCTGGTGGACGCTCCGTGCTCGGGGCTGGGCGTGATCGGCCGCCGCGCCGACGCGCGCTGGCGCAAGGGCCCGGATGCGCTGCGCGAGATGCCGCCCATCCAGCTCGACCTGCTGGCGGCCGGCGGGCGGCGCGCGCGGCCGGGCGGCGTGCTGGTCTACAGCGTGTGCTCGTTCGAGCCCGAGGAAACCGTCGCTGTGGTCGAGCGCTTCCTGCGCCAGAGCCCGTCGTTCGTGCTCGAGAGCGCAGCCGGTCTCGTGCCCGAAGACGTGGTGGACGAAAACGGCTTCATGCGCCTCCTCCCGCACGTCCACGGCTGCGACGGCGCGTTCGCGGCGCGCTTCCGCCGGACATGAGCGACGGTTCGGACCGGGAGCGCGAAGAGGACGGAGAGCCCCGCGCGAAGGCCCGCTCCGCCGCCGAACACGAGGACGCAGGCGAGGAGCCTCGCGATCGCGCGGCCGGCCGATCCGGCGAAGAGGACGTACCGGACGAAGGGAAGCCGGTCGCGGACGAGATCCTGGTCGAGTCCGACCGCGCATTCACCGACCTCACCCGGCCCACGCGGCGCCACCGCACGGCCGCCTTCTTCGGAATGCTGGGGGTGGCGCTCGCTGCGTTCGCGACCGGCCTCGTGCTGTTCGACAACGTCCTCATGCCGCGCCTGATCCACGGCGTGGCCGAAGTGCGCGTTCCCGATCTCACGAACCTGTCGCTCGAGGAAAGCGAGAAGCTGTTGTCCGCGGTGGGGCTCCGCCTCACGCGCGCGGGCGAGCGCCTCGATGCGGCTGTGCCTCGCGGCCTCATCCTCGCCCAGGATCCGCCCGCCGACACGCCGGTGCGCGGCCACCGCCGCGTGTCGGTGGTGATCAGCCTGGGAGAGGAGTTCAGCTCCGTCCCCGAGCTGTTCGGCGAGACCATGCGGGGCGCGCGCGTCCTCTTGGAGCGCGGGGGCCTCCGGGCCTCGGGCATCACGCGCGCGCCGTCGGACCAGGTGGGCGAGGGCCTGGTCGTGGCCTCCGATCCGCCGGCGGAGACCGTGCTGCGCCGCGGTGCCGCGGTCGGGCTCCTGGTCTCGGCCGGGAGCGGGCCGCAGTACTACGTGATGCCCGACCTGCTCGGGCGCGAGATCACGGGCGCCATGCGGCAGCTCGAAGCGCTCGGGTTCAAGATCACCGTTCCACCCGGCTCGCCGACCCTCGGCACCGTCGTGATGCAGCTTCCCGCCCCGGGCTCGCGCGTGACCGCTGCCGACGCGATCACGCTCCAGGCCACGCGGCGCATCATTCGATGAGCGCGGCGCGACGCGCACGCGCCAGCGCGCGCGGAGCCACGGCCGCGCGGGCCACGAGTACCGGCCGCGCCGCCCGCCCGCCCGTGCCGCTCACGCCGCCGATCGCAGCGCCAAGCATTCTCTCCGCCGACTTCACGCGTCTGGCGGAGGCGCTCGCGGTCGTGG
>VBOS01000529.1 GCA_005893185.1 Candidatus Eiseniibacteriota bacterium | reverse complement strand
GACTCGATGATGGAGGTGATGCGCCTCCACCGCGGCGCGTCCCGCGCGATCGATCCCGCGCTCGGGCCGCGCGAGCTGCGCAACGCGGCGATCGAGTGCTGGGACCGCGCGGTCACGCTCGGCGCGCGCCACGGCTACCGCAACGCGCAGGCCTCGGTGCTGGCCCCGACCGGCACGATCGGGCTCCTGATGGACTGCGACACCACCGGCGTCGAGCCCGACTTCGCGCTGGTCAAGTTCAAGAAGCTCGCGGGCGGCGGCTACTTCAAGATCGTGAACCAGTCGGTGCCGAAGGCGCTCGAGCGCCTGGGCTACGGCCCGTCCGAGATCGAGCGCATCGTGCTCCACGCGGTCGGGAGCGGCACGTTCGAGGGCGCTCCGCACATCCACCGCTCTTCGCTCTTGAAGAAGGGCCTGCGCGAGGAGGAGACGGCGCGCATCGAGGAATCGCTGCCGGCGATGCTCCACCTGCGCTTCGCCTTCGCGCGCGGCATGCTGGGCGAGGAGACGCTCACCCGGCTCGGGGTGAGCGTCGCCGAGCGCGAGAAACCGGGCTTCTGCGCGCTGCCGTTCCTCGGGTTCACCGACGAGCAGATCGAACAGGCCAACGCCGCGATCTGCGGCCGCCAGACGGTGGAGGGAGCGCCGGGCTTGAAGCCCGAGCACCTGCCGGTGTTCGACTGCGCCAACCGCTGCGGCCCCGACGGGACACGCTTCATCGAGGCCATGGGCCACGTGCGCATGATGGCGGCGGTCCAGCCCTTCATCTCCGGCGCGATCAGCAAGACCGTGAACCTGCCGCACGACGCCACGATCGAGGAAGTTGAGCGCATCTACTTCGAGTCGTGGAAGCTGGGCCTGAAGGCGGTGGCGCTCTACCGCGACGGCTCCAAGCTCTCGCAACCGCTCGCGACCGCGCGCCGCGAAGACAACCGCTCGACCGCGCCGCCCAAGCTGCGCCGCCGGCGCCTGCCGAAGCGCCGCCACGGTTTCACGCAGGAGGCGCGCATCGGCGGGCACAAGGTGTTCCTGCGCACAGGCGAGTACGAGGACGGAACGCTGGGCGAGATCTTCATCGACATGCACAAGGAGGGCGCGGCCTTCCGCAGCATCATGAACTGCTTCGCGATCACGGTCTCGATGGGCCTCCAGTACGGCGTGCCGCTCGAGGACCTGGTGGACCAGTTCTGCTTCACGCGCTTCGAGCCGCACGGTCGCGTCGACGGGCACGAGAACATCCGCGCCTGCACCAGCGTCGTGGACTACGTGTTCCGCGTGCTGGGAATCGAGTACCTCGACCGCACCGACCTCGCGCACATCGTGACCGAGGACCTGAAGGGCGGGCCGGCGGCGGGGGCCCCCACGGCCCATGCCACCGCCTACCCGGTCGGGCGCGAGCACGCGCGCCCCGGAAACGGCAACGGGCACGCAAACGGCGGCCCGGCGCCCAAGCCGGCGGTCGCGGCGCCTGCGGGCGGAGGGTCGGGCGCGGCGGGCGCGGCGCAGGGAGGGGTCGCGGGCGTCGCGGCCGGCAAGGCGCCGCCCGCGGCGGGAGTCCCTGCCCCGGCGCGACCGCGCGAGGAGGGGCGGGCGGGCGAGGGCGGGCCGGACGCGATGCACGGCAAGTTCCCGGGCGACGCGCCGCTGTGCGACAACTGCGGCCACATCACGATTCGCAACGGCACCTGCTACAAGTGCCTCAACTGCGGGACCAGCATGGGATGCTCCTGAGCAGGACACGACAGGAGCCGCGAGACCGGGACGCGTAAGACCCGGTGCCTGATGCGGGCGGGAGCCGGAGGCTTCCGCCCGCTTCGATTCCGCGACGCCCTGTCGGCGGGTCGGCTGAGGGCGAGACGGCGATGCGCCCGATCACTCCCGGGCAGCGGAGCCCTGCGACGTCGCTCGGCCTCCGGGCTCCCTGCCTTGCCTGCGCTCGCGCGCGCGTGCAGAGTGCCGCGCCATGACCGCGCTCGCATCTTCCCGCCGCCCGCGCTTCCTCACGCCCCAGCGCGCGCTCCTCTCGCTGCTCGTCTTCGTGGCCCTCGCGCCGCTCGCCGCCGCGCTGCACTGGAGCGGGAGCGCGACGTTCGCCTTCGCGGCGCTCGCGATCGTTCCGCTCGCGGGGCTCATGGGGGAGGCCACCGAGAGCCTCGCGGCCCGGCTCGGCGCGGGGGTCGGCGGGCTCCTCAACGCTACGTTCGGAAACGCGGCCGAGCTGATCATCGCAATGGTGGCGCTGCAGCGCGGGCTCTACGACGTCGTGAAGGCCAGCCTCACGGGCTCCATCATCGGCAACATCCTGCTGGTGCTGGGGCTGGCGTGCGTCGCAGGGGGCATCGGGCGCGAGCGTCAGGTCTTCGACCGCGCAGCTGCCGCGGCCGGATCGACGTTGCTGGTGCTCGCGGTCATCGGGCTCGTCGTGCCTGCGATGTTCCAGTTCGTAGCCGGGGCCGCTGTGCGGGGCGGGACGCTCGCCGCCGGCCGCGAGGCGGCGATGGAGCGCACGCTCTCGCTTGAGATCTCGCTCGTGCTGTTCGCCGCGTATCTCCTGAGCCTGCTCTTCAGCCTGCGTACCCACCGTCACCTCTACGCGGGCCAGGCGCGCGCGGGCCACGAGGCCGGGCACGCGCCCGAATCGGTGCCGCGAGCGGCGACGACGCTGCTCGTCGTGACCGCGCTCGTGGCGTGGATGAGCGAGCTGCTGGTGGGGGCGGTCGAGGAGGCGTCGCGCGCCCTGGGGCTCACCGAGGTGTTCGTGGGTGTGGTCGTGGTCGCTGTGATCGGGAACGCAGCCGAGCACTCGACCGCCGTGACGGTGGCGATGAAGAACAAGATGGACCTGGCGCTAACATCGCGATCGGCTCGAGCATCCAAATCGCGCTGTTCGTGGCGCCCCTGCTGGTCTTCTTCTCCTACCTGATGCCGCACGGGGCGATGGACTTGCACTTCAGCCCGTTCGAGGTGCTGGCGGTGGTGCTGGCGGTCGGGGTCGTGAGCATGGTGGCCCAGGACGGGGAGTCCAACTGGCTCGAGGGCGCGCTGCTGATCGCCGTCTACCTGATCCTCGCGATGGCGTTCTACTTCCTGCCCTGACGAGGGGGGCGGCGTGTCGCGCGGACCCGGTGGGCGTATGCTTCCGGCACCATGCCGCTCCTGAGCCCGAAGGAGCTATGTGTCGAGCAGACGATGCGCTTCCTCGACGGCGCGCTGCCCAAGCCTCCGTGCCGCGTGCTGGAGGTGGGCTGCGGCTCGGGGGTGATCGCCGGGCGGCTGGCCGGGCGCGGCTACAGCGTGACCGGGCTCGATCCTTCCGCCGAGGCCGCCGCCGATTGCCGCGCCCAGGGCGTGCTGGCGATCGAGGGCGACTTCCTCTCGTTCCGTGGCCCCGACCCGTTCGACGTTGTGCTCTTCACGCGCTCCCTCCACCACATCGAGTCCCCCGCCAAGGCGGCGGGCCACGCGCATGGGCTCCTGAAGCCGGGCGGGCGCATCGTCGCCGAGGAGCTGGCGGTCGAGCGTATGGACATCGAGACGGCGCGCTGGTTCTACGAGCTGTGCTCGCTGCTCGAGGCCGCGGGGCTCATGCGCCCCGACCCGGGACGCGATCCGCTCGCAGCATCGGCGCTCGACCGTTGGTTTCGCGATCACGAGCACGAGAGCCACGTGCACGCGGGCGAGGACATGCTGGTGGCGCTCGGCACGCGGTTCGAGCTCGACCGCGTCGAGAGCGCGCCCTACCTCTTCCGCTACCTGTGCGAGCGCATCGAGCCCAGCGACCGCGGGGCGCGGGTCGCGAAGTGGGTCTTCGAGCTGGAGAGCCTGCGGATCGTCGAGCCCACGCTGCGAGCCGTGGGCCTGCGCGTGGTGGGGCGCCGGGCGCGCTGAAGTCGGGGGGCCACGCGGCCGAAACTCTTCGAACCGGGGCAGTGCTCTGTTACCATTGGGGCCAGCACAGGAGGACTCCGCCATGACCGTGATCCGGCAGGGCTCGAAAGTGGACGAGCTGATCCGACGCCTCGACGAGGCGGTCGCGATCCGCGACGACGAAACCCGATGTCGCAACGTGAAGCGTGTGCTCAGCGAAGTGGTCGAGAGCGGCGAAGACTTCCTCGACACCCACTACCTCCTGCCGACGTCCGACGTCTACGCGCGTCGGCTTCTTCATCGCGATCCCGAGGGGCGCTACAGCGCGCTCGTCATGGTGTGGGGCCAGGGCCAGGGCACGCCGCTTCACGATCACGCCGGCATGTGGTGCGTGGAGTGCGTCTACCGCGGCCGGATCCGCGTGACCTCGTACTCGGTCCACGGCGGGAATCCCGAGACCGGCGTGGTCCAGTTCCAGAAGGAAAGCGTTGTGCACGCGGGCAAGGCCGAGGCGGGGGCGCTCATCCCGCCGTTCGAGTATCACGTCCTCGAGAACGCAACCGACGCGCCGGCCGTCACGATTCACGTCTACGGCGGCGACATGACCTATTGCCACATCTTCGAGCCGGTCGAAGGCGGCTGGCGGCGCAAGTTCAAGGAGCTGCGATACACGAGCTGAGCCGGGGCGCCGCGAGCCCGCCGGTCGCGCCGCCTCCCCCGGCCGCGCCCGCCGCGGCCCCCGCCACGCTCCTCCCGGGGCTGCTGCTGTGCGCGCTGCTCGCGAGCGCCGGCTTCTGGCTCGCGGAAGCCGCGTGGGTCAAGAACACGCTGCATTTCAGCGCGCTGCTCATCGTCATCCTGCTCGGGATCGCGTGGAAGTCGCTGGCGCCCGTGCCCGGAGTGCTGCTGCCCGGCATCCGGATGGCGCAGCGGCCGGTGCTGCGCTGGGCGGTCGCAGGGCTCGGCTTTCGACTCTCGATCGGCGAGCTGTGGCGGATCGGCGGGCCGGCGCTCGGGGTCGTCATCCTCTCGACGTTCGCCGCGCTGGCGTTCGGCTGGTGGATCGCGCGCCGCCTCGGCGTCGGGGAGAAGCTCGGCCTGCTGCTGGGCGTGGGCGGCGCGATCTGCGGCGCATCGGCCGTGGTAGCTGCCGACTCGGTGGTGCAGGGCGAGAATCAGGACGCGCCGGTGGCGATGGGGGTGATCACGCTCCTCGGCACGGTCGGGATCGTGGTCTATCCGCTGCTCGCGCGCGCGCTCGGCATGAGCCCGTTCCTCTACGGCGTGTGGGACGGGGCGTCGCTGCACGAGATGGCGCAGGTGGTGGCCGCCGGCTTCGGCCTGAGCGAGGAGGCGGCGCGGGTCGCCACCGTCGTCAAGCTCGCGCGCATCGCGCTGCTCGCCCCGGTCGTGCTCTACCTCGGCTGGTCGCTGCGCCACGCTCATCGCGCGGCCGGGCGGGCGCGCGTGGCACCTGTGCCGTGGTTCCTCGTGGTGTTCGTGGGGTTCACGATCGTGAACTCGCTGGGCTGGCTGCCCGCGGGGGCGCTCGACCTCGTGCGCCGCGCCGATCTGTGGATGCTGTGCGTGGGGATGGCGGGCGTTGGCCTGCAGACCGGATTCTCCGACCTGCGCGCGGCAGGCTTGAAGCCGGTCGCGGTGGGGGCGGCCCAGTGGGTGTTCCTCTCGGCGCTCTCCTACGCTCTCGCGCGCTGGCTGTGCGGGAAGGCCTGAGGGTCCAGGGTCCGTGCGCTTCGACGTCGCGCTCTTCGAGCTCCGGCTCTTCAAGAGCCGCTCGACCGCGACCGTCGCGGTCCAGGACGGCGCCGTACTCCTGAACGGCGGCATCGTGAAGCGGAGCCACGGCGTAAAGCCCGGCGACCGGATCACGCTGGTCGCGCCCTCGAGCCGCCGCACGCTCGAGGTCGTCGAGCTTCCGCGCGCGGGGCTCTCCCGCGAGGCCGCGCGGGCTCTGGTGCGCGAGGTCACGGCCGAGGCGAGCGGGTAGCGCTGCGATGGGGCTGCTGCATGTGATCGGCTACGGCCTGCTGGGCGTCGCGGTCGGAGCACTCGGGACGCTGATCGGCGCGGGCGGCGGCTTCCTCCTGATCCCGATCCTGCTGTTCCTCCACCCGGGCGACTCCGCCGCGGTCCTCACAGGCATCTCGCTCCTGGTCGTGTGCGCGAACGCGACCGCTGGCTCGATCGCATACGGGCGCATGCGCCGGATCGACGTGCGCGCCGGGCTGGTGTTCATCTTGGCCGGGCTCCCCGGCGCGCTCGCGGGCGCTTGGGCGACGCGGCACATCGAGCGCCGGGTGTTCGGCCCATTGCTCGGCGCGGTACTGATCCTGGGAGGGGCGGCGATCTTCCTGAGCCCCAGGGCCGGGCGCGTCGTTTCGCCCTCTTCGCGGACCCGCACGCTGGTCGAGAAGGACGGCACCGTGCACGTCTACGCGCCGCGCATCGTCCTCGGCGCCGCGCTGAGCACGGGCGTCGGGTTCCTGTCGAGCCTGCTCGGGATCGGGGGCGGCATCCTCCACGTCCCGGCGATGGTCTACCTGCTCGGTTTCCCGGTCCATGTCGCGACCGCGACCTCGCACTTCGTGCTCGCGTTTCTGGCGCTCGCCGGCGTGCTCGTGCACGCGACCCAGGGCGATCTGGCGCCCGGCTACGCCCGGGCGCTCCCGCTCTCCGCCGGCGTCGTCGCAGGCGCTCCGATCGGAGCGTGGCTCTCGAACCGCATCCAGGGCCGCTGGATCCTTCGCGGCCTCGCGCTTGCGCTGGCGAGCGTGGGCCTGCGGCTCCTCATCGCGCGATAGACTCTTGGCGCGGCCTCCTGTCGCGGCGCCCGGCCCGGAGACCCCCCAGAGATTCGGCTTCGTCGCGAGAACGCCCGAGACTCCGCTACCATCGCCGGTATGCATGCGCCCTCCAGGCTCGCCTTCGAGCGCTACGTCGCGATCGGCGACAGCTCCACCGAGGGCATCGATGATCCCGATGGTCAGGGCGGCTACCGGGGCTGGTCCCAGCGGCTCGCCGAGCGCATCGCCCTCATCCAGGGGAGGCTCCTGTACGCGAATCTGGGCGTTCGCGGCCGGACCACGCGCCAGATCCGCGACCAGCAGCTGGCGCCGGCGCTGGCCATGCAGCCCGATCTCGCGACGGTGTTCTCGGGCACGAACGACGTGCTCGCCCGGCGCTTCGACGCGGAAGCTGTCGGGCGGGACATGGAAGTTCTCCAGCGCGCGCTCATCGAGGGCGGTGCCAAGGTGCTGAGCTTCACCCTGCCGGATCTCACGCCTGTGATGCCGATCGCGCGCTGGATCGCGCCGCGCGTCCGCGCCCTCAACGAATCGATCCGCGCGGCCGCCGCGACCACCGGAACGATCCTGCTCGACTTCGCCGCCTACCCGGTCGGCTCGGACCTGCGACTCTGGAGCGCGGATCGCATCCACGCGAATGCGGCCGGACATGCCCGGATCGCCGATGCGCTCGCCCACGCCCTCGGACTGCCGGGCACCGACGACTCGTGGAAGCAGCCGTTGCCGGAGCCACCGCCGCGGACCCGCCGGGAATGGCTCGCCGCCGAGGTGGCCTGGACGGCGCGATTTCTTCTGCCCTGGCCCTGGCGGGCATTGCGCGCCCGGCTGGAAGAACCGCGCAGGCCGAGGCAGCCGGATCTTCGACCGGTGTAACCGTCCTGCGGCCCACGGTTTGGCCGCCGCTCGAAGCGATGCTAATGTCCGCGCGCACTCTTGACTCCCCCCTGCTAAGCGCTCGCGTCAGGAGGACGCAATGGCATCGACGGACGACCGGAAGTGGAGCAGTGGCGCGGCAGCTGTGACGGCGCCACGGGCCCCCGCCCCGCGGGGCGTTCCGAGCACCGGAACCACGCCCGGTGCCCATCGCGGCGCGGGGCTCACCCAGCGCTTCGGGCAGACCGAGCGCAAGGATGCCTGGTGGCTCATCCCCGCGCTCCAGGCCGCGGGGCTCATCGTCCTCATCGGCTACGCCAACTGGGCAGCTTTCCTCGGCTTCGAGCACTACCACTACGTGCAGGACGGCCGCGACTACCTCTCGCCGTTCTTCTCGCCGTATTTCAAGCCGGCGTGATTGCCGGGCTGGCTCTCACCCGCGCTGCTCGTGCTGTGGGCGCCGCTCGGGTTCCGCGCCACCTGCTACTACTACCGCAAGGCCTACTACCGCTCGTTCTTCGCCGACCCCGTCGCGTGCGCGGTGGGCGAGGCGCGGCCGCAGGCCTACTGCGGCGAGGTCAAGTTCCCTTTCATCCTCCAGAACCTGCACCGTTACTTCCTCTATGCGGCGCTGATCTTCCTCGTCTTCCTGTGGGCCGACGTGGTGCGCGCGTTTGTCATCCACGGGTCGCTGGCGCTCGCAGGCGGCTCGCTCGCGATCCTGGCCAGCACCACTACGCTCACGCTCTACACCTTCTCCTGCCACTCGCTGCGCCACCTGGTGGGCGGGAAGCTCGACTGCTTCTCGTGCATCGCATCGGGCGGGCCGCGCTACCGCGCGTGGTCGTGGGTCACGTTCCTCAACGAGCACCACATGGGCTGGGCTTGGGCGAGCCTGTTCGCGGTGTGCTTCGCCGACCTCTACGTGCGCCTGTGCTCGATGGGCGTGATCCACGACCCGGTGTTCGCGACCTTCGTCCACCTGTTCGACGTGCCGGACAAGGGGTTCACGCCGTGACCGACCGCTTCGAGATCCACGAGCACGACGTGCTGGTGATCGGCGCGGGCGGCGCGGGGCTGCGCGCCGCGATCGAGGCCTCGGCCAAGCAGGCCTCGGTCGGGCTCGTCACCAAGTCGCTGCTCGGCAAGGCCCACACCGTGATGGCCGAAGGCGGCATCGCTGCCGCGCTCGCCCACGTGGATCCGCAGGACGGGTGGGAGACCCACTTCCAGGACACGATGAAGGGCGGCTCGTTCCTGAACCACTGGCGCATGGCGCAGATCCACGCCCAGGAGGCGCCCGACCGCGTGCGGGAGCTGGAGCAGTGGGGGGCGCTGTTCGACCGCACGGCGGACGGGCGCATCCTGCAGCGGGCCTTCGGCGGTCACAAGTGGAAGCGCCTCGCCCACGTCGGCGACCGCA
>VBOS01000528.1 GCA_005893185.1 Candidatus Eiseniibacteriota bacterium | reverse complement strand
GCCGCGTCGAGCTGGCGCATGCGTTCGCGCGCCGCGCGCACGGGCGCGCGGCCGATCCCGACACGCTCGCCCCGCCCGAGGAAACGCAGCATCGCGATCACTCCGAGAAGGTGCGCCGCACGGCGGAGGCCGTGGTCCGCGCGCTGCTGATCCCCGCGCGCCGCATGCCGCGGGTCGAGCTGCGGGACGTCGAGGTGGCTGCGGGCGGGGACGAGGACGAGGCAGGCGCAACGGTCCGGATCGAATGGCTCGCGCTCGCCCCATCGCCCAAGGGAGTCACGCTCTCGGGTGAGGGCCGGATCGCGACCGAGCGCGACGTGCCGTTCTCCTTCGCTGTCGACTACGGGAACGACGACCGCGTCCAGGGCGGGGCGCGCATCGGGATCTTCGACGTCGCCTCCGGGCAATACGCGCCGCTGCGCGTCGCCTTCGCGGGCAAGCTGATCCAGAACCGCAGGGCCGGCACGGTCGAGATCGCGGGGCCCACCCGCATCCAGATCGGCCACGTGCCGGTAGCCTGACCCCCGAACGTGTCGTCGCGAGCCTTCCGCCGCCGCTGCTTGGGCCCCTGCCTGCGGCCGGCGTGCGCGGCTCGTGGGACTACCGGCTCGGCTTCCGCCTCGACGTGTCGCGGCCCGACAGCGTCGATTTCCACGCCGAAGTCATCCCGCACGATCTCGAGCTCGATCCCGAGAAGAGCCGCCTCAACCTGCTCGGGCTCGAGCAGCCGTTCGTGGCCGAGATCCATCTGCCGCACGGGCGCACCGCCACGCGCGACCTCTCCAGCGCGAACCCCCACCACCGCGCGCTCGAGGCCATCGACTCGATCCTGGTCCACGCCGTGCTCACCAACGAGGATGGCGGCTTCTACCGCCACAGCGGCTTCAATCCCGACGCCGTCCGGGGCGCGATCGCAGACAACATCCGCGCCGGCGCCTACCGGCGGGGCGCCGGCACCATCACCATGCAGCTCGCGCGCAACCTCTACCTCGGGCACGAGCGCACGCTTTCGCGCAAGGCGCAGGAGGTCGTGCTGGCCTGGATCCTCGAGCATCTGACCTACGTCAGCAAGCGCCGGCTGCTCGAGATCTATCTCAACGTGATCGAGTGGGGCCCCGGCGTGCACGGGGCGGACGAGGCCGCGCGCTACTACTTCGGGCGCGACGCCTCGCGCCTGACCGTGGCTCAGGCGCTGTTCCTCGCCACCGTGCTTCCCGCGCCCACGAAGTGGCGCTACCGCTTCGACCCGGAAGGAGCCCTGCGTCCCTTCGAGCGTGCGCAGATGCACTTCATCGGGCGCGCGATGGCCAAGAAGGGCTGGCTCGGCGAATCCGACCTGCCGCCCGCCGATTCGCTGCGCGTGGAGATCTTGGGGCCCGCGCGCGAGATGCTGCTCCCCGAGCGGCCGGCGGGCGCGGACACGAGCGCATCATGACCCGCTGGCGATTGCAGCCAGCCGGGAGGTCTTGAGAAACGCGGCAAGACCTCTCCTGCAGGCGTCGCGTTCCTTCCGGGTGGCTTTTCCGGAGCAACCTCGACCCGCCCGGGGTAGCCAGCGGTTGAGGGGAACGGTAGGATCGCCTCCGGGTCGGGCGCGCGCCCCCGGAGGTGGAATGGGACCGGTCGCACTTTGGAGGTTGCTGCACCTCTTCTTCGCATTTGCCTTCGTCGGCACGCTCGTGGCTTGCGACTGGAACAGCCGCGCGGCGCGCGCCACCGAGGACGGGCGGCAGCGCGCACTGCTGTGGGACATCGTGCGGCGGGCGGCGGGAGCCGGCCTGGGAGCGCTCATCGCGCTCGGCGTCCTCGGCAACGTGCTCTCGATCATGCTGGGCTACCGCATGTCGGCCGACGGCTGGCTGCGCTGGGTGAACGGGCTGTGGCTGCTCTCGGTGTTCGTCCAGGGCGTGATGGTCGCGCCCGGGGCGGGGCGGCTGGCCGGTCTGGCGCGGGCGGCGGCAGATGGCGGGCCGGCCGAGGCCTACGCCGGGGCGCTCAAACGCTGGCGGATTGCGAACTTGGCGCAGAGCGTGCTCTACCTCGCCCTCCTGGTTCTGATGGTCTTCCACTGGAGGTTGTGACG
>VBOS01000107.1 GCA_005893185.1 Candidatus Eiseniibacteriota bacterium | reverse complement strand
TGGCGGCCGGTGTCGCGATCGCCGCTCCGTTCTCCGGCCACGCAGGTACGAACGCTGCAGCCGCGCCCCGTGCCATCGGCTGGGGCGCGCTTTCGACGGGATCGGGCATGCCCACCGATACGGTTCCGGCGAACTACCGCTTCCGCCTGTTGAACCCACACCCCTGCGTGCGCGACACCGTCGTGCTGGTGGTCGCGGGGTTCGCCTCAACGCCCTGTGACTCGCTCATCGAGGCGTTCGCGCGCGATCAGACGCACGTCGTCTATCACACCCAGGTGCGTGACAGCATCGGGTGCATTCTCCGTATGCCGCTCGAGTACTTGATCCGCATCCCGCTCGGGCTGTTCGCGGCCGGGCCGCCACATCCCGATCGACTTCGTCGTCACGGCGGAGTGCGGTCCGACCGAGGGCCTCCCGTACGTGGACCACGTCCAGATCGGTCCGCCGGACGGGAGGACGCCGCCCTGCGTCGCGCCGGGCGACAGTATTCCCGTCTTCATCGCCGGGCACTTCCCGAACGGCTGCTTCACGCTGGCCAAGGTCGAGGTGCTTCCCGACGACTCGATGGGCCCGATGCCCCGCTCGCCCGGCGTGCGCCTCACGGTGGAAGATTGCGCGTGCTGCACGATCGTGTGCGTCGACCAGCCCGTGCGATGGAGCGCCTCGATCAAGCTGCCGCCGCTCCCGGCGTTCGCATACAAGCTGCCGGTCGAGTTGGTGCGGACGAGCTGCAACTCGACGATCGCCCGTTTTGCGGCCGGTTATCCTTACGTCGTATCGGACTCCTGTGCGCGCCGGATCGGCTGCATCCTGCCATCGTTCGACCCGGGTGGAGCCCCAAACGAGTGCGACGCGCAGATCGGACCGGGCCAGCCGGCCCGTCTCACGCTCTTCCTGCGCTCTACGACAGCGCTCTCGGGACTGCAGGGAGAGCTGGCGCTCAGCGACTCGACGCTCCACGTCACGCGGCTCGCAGCTGCCGGCCCAGCCCAGGGCATGCGGCTGCGTTGGGCGCCCACCCCTCGAGGCGCCAGGTTCGCGCTGATCTCCGATCAAGGCGCGCCCATTCTGCCGGTACCGCCCAACGGCCCGGCGCCGCCCGTGCTCGAGATCGAGGTCGAGCAGGGAGCGACGGCGCCCACGCCCGTGACGCTGCTCGACCTCGTCCAGCTCCTGGCAGCTGACGGCGCGGGGCAGGAAGTGCCCTGGTGCCCGACCCTCGCCGCCGGCCCATCCTTCCGCTACGCAGCTTACGCACGCATCTGCTCGGGGCCCAGGCCCGTGGCGCATTGCGACTTCAATGGTGACGGGCGCGAGGACATTCGGGATCTGGTCCTCATGGTGCGCTGCCTGCGGGACTCGGCCCTGTGCGGCGACTCGACCGCACATTTCGACTGCAACCGGGACGGCACTTTCACGCTCGATGACGTGCTGTGCTGCGCCGGGAGTATTCTCGGCCAGGACTGCGTCGCGTGCCCGCCGGGCGAGACCCGCGACGCGCGCGACCTGAAGCTCGGCCTCGGGCCGCCGGTGGGCCGGCTCCCATCGCCCGGGCTGCCGATCCGGATCGAAGGGGGCAGCACCATCGGCGGAGCGCGGCTCACGCTGCGCTTCCCGGAGGACCGCTATGACGTGAGCGGGGTGGACCTCGCGGGCGCCGCCCCCACGTGGATCCACGTCACCCATGTGAGCGGCGGTCGCGTCGTGATCGGACTCATCAAAGCCGCCGATGCTGTGGTGCCCGAAACGGACATCGCGTTCACGCTGCAGCTTGCGCTCAAGCCGGGCCGCGAGCCGGGCGGCGAGGTGGCGCTCGAGAGCGCGGAGCTGGCGGCCCCCGACGGCGTGCGTCTCGCGGCCAACGTGCCGGCGCTGCGCCAGCCGCTCGGTGGAGCACCGCGCATCGCGCTCTCCGAGAACCGGCCCAATCCATTCGCGGGCTCGACGCGCTTCGCCGTGACGCTCGACCGGCCGGGCCTGGTGGAGGTCGGCATCTACGACCTCGGCGGGCGAAGGCTCGTCACCCTCCACCGCGGCGAGCTGCCGGCCGGAACGCGCGAGTTCTCGTGGGACGGCCGCCTTGGAGACGGCGCGCGGGCGCGCGACGGCGTGTACTTCTACCGGGCGGCTGCCGGGACGGAGACGCTGGCGCGCAAGCTCGTGCTGCTGCAGAGCCCGTAGGCCACGGCCCGGCCGGCCGCCTACGCGCTCTCCTCCGCGCGCGCCAGCGCTTCCTCCTGCTCCTCCGGGGTGAGCCGCGGCGCGAACCAGCCCTGGGCGATCAGCGTGGGCACGATCGCGGTCCCGATGACGGTGGTGAGGAGCACCGAGAACTGGGCGCGGTCGATGTGCCCGGCCTGCAGCCCGTAGAGCGCGGAGATCGTGCCGAATGTGAGCCCGGTGCTCATGAGCAGGGTGGTGTAGGTGGCCGCTCCCGGCATGTGCAGCCGGGCGAGCGGAAAGACGCCGACCGACTTGGCCGCAATCTTGACCAGGAAGAATCCGAGCAGCAGGACGACGTGTGGGCCGAGATCGCCCAGCGAGAGGTTCATCCCGCCCTTCAGGAAGAAGAACGGCGTGACCATTCCGAATGCGACGACCCGGAGCTTGCGCTGGAGCTCGCGATGGCGGTGGAACATCGGCGCCAGCGCGAGCCCGAGGACGAAGGCCGGCAGCACCGCGTGGCTCTTGCCCCATTGCGCGAGCAGCATGAGGCCCAAGAGCAGCGCGAAGAGCAGCTTGATCTCCGGCTCGATCACTCGCGCGCCGTAACGCTCGAAGACCGGCGGCAAGAGCCGCGGGGCCGCGAGTACCACGAGCGCCGAGACGGCGAAGAATCCCGCCGTCGCCCAGCCCGGAGCCGCGAACAGCAGCGAGAGCGCGAGCGCGGTGCCGATGTCGGTGACGAACGTGGCCGCCATGATGAGCTTGCCGAGCTCGGTCGCGTTGAGCCGGGTTTCGACGAGCACGACGTAGACCACGGCGAGCGATGTGGTCGAGAGCGCGGCGCCTGCGATCAGCGACGCCCTCGGCGTCCAGTGCGCGACGAACGCCGCGAAGGCCGCGGATGCGAGGAACGGCAGCAGGAAGGACGCGCCGCCGAGGGCCAGGCTGGGCCTGAGCTTGCTGCGCAAGAGCCCCGGATCCACCTCGGCCCCGGCGAGGAAGGTGAGAAGGATGCCGCCGAACTGGGCCAGGAAGTCGAGCCACGGGGCGCCGCGGATGCCGAGCGCGTTGCCGGCGAAAACGCCCGCCGCGATCTCGATGATCGCGACCGAGATCGCGGCCTCGACCGCCACCACGCTGGCGAGGAAGACCAGCAGAGCGAGGAGCGCTGCCGTCGCAAGAGTCTGCATGGCACCTCCAACGTTGGGCGGGGAGAAAACGAAACGACTCCCACCGCATGGGACCACGGTAGGAGTCATCAGCCCCAGGGCGGGGCGGTTGGAGGCGAACTCCATCGCCTTGAAGACGGCTCGGAAGCTACCGGCGGGGAGGCGCCTTGGCAAATCGGCGGATCGCTTTCCGGCGAGCCGCTTGGAGACGGAGCCTACCCGCTCCCGTCCTTGAGGGCTGCGACCAGCTTGGTGACCGCGCCCTTCGCGTCGCCGAACAGCATCGTGGTGCGCGGCTCGTAGTAGAGCGGGTTGTCCACGCCCGCGAAGCCCGGGTTCATGCTGCGCTTCACGATGATCACGTGCTGTTGGCGCCGATCACGAGCGCGACGTCGGTATGCTCGAAGTCGGGATTGATCTGGTCCAGATCGAAGAGCTGGTCGTAGGGCACGTTGGCCTCTGCGAGCAGCACGTTCATGTGCCCGGGCATGCGCCCCGCGACCGGGTGGATCGCGTACTTCACCTCGACACCCTTCTTCTGCAGCAGGTCCGCCAGCTCGCGAACCGCGTGCTGCGCCTGCGCCACCGCCATGCCGTAGCCGGGGACGACGATCAGCGAGTGGATGTTGGCGAGCAGCACCGCCGCGTCCTCGACGCTCACCTCGCGCACGTTCTTCTTCGCCCCGGCCGGGGTTCCTGCGGCGGCCGCGGCGGGGGCGCCGGCGCCCACGCCCGCGAACAGCACGTTGGTGAGCGAGCGGTTCATCGCCTTGCACATCAACATGGTGAGCAGCGTGCCCGATGCGCCCACCAGCGTGCCGCTGATGATGAGCGCGTTGTTCGAGAGCACGAACCCGGTGGCCGCGACCGCGAGCCCGGTGAAGGAGTTGAGCAGCGAGATCACGACCGGCATGTCGGCGCCGCCGATCGGGATCACCATGAGAACGCCGAACAGCAGCGAGCCGCCGAGCAGGGTCAGGAACCACGGCGCACCACCGCCCATCGCGATCATGGCGACGGTGGCCAGCAACCCCACGAACACCAAGACGCTCGCGGCCTTCTGCGCGGTCGAGAGGATGGCCTTCTCGGAGATGATCCCCTGGAGCTTGCCGAAGGCGATCAGGCTGCCGCTGAACGAGATCGAGCCGATGATGCAGCCGAACATGGTCGAGACCGCGGCGGTGGCGCCCGGCGCCTCGCCGGCGGAGGCGGCGTGCAGGAACTCCGCGGTGGAGATGAGCGCGGCCGAGCCGCCGCCGAATCCGTTCAGCAGCGCCACCATCTGCGGCATGTCGGTCATCTGCACGCGGCGCGCGCCGACGCTGCCCAGCACAGCTCCGAGCGCGATTCCGCCGAGGATCAGCCCGTGATGGTGAAACCCCGACCCCGGCAGCCACAGTCCGACGAGGGTGGTGAGCACAGCCGCCGTCATGCCGAGCGCCGCGACGCCGTTGCCGCGGCGCGCGCTCGCGGGGGAGCTCAGGAACTTGAGCCCGACGATGAACAGGACCGCCGAGAGCAGGTAGGCGGCGTGGAACAGGAATGGGAGGGTGGGGGCGCGGCCCATCAACGCTTCCCCGGGGGCTTCCTGGCCTTGAACATCTCGAGCATGCGGTCGGTGACCACGAAGCCGCCGAACAGGTTCATCGCGCCGAGCACGACCGCCACGAAGCCGAGCACCGTCAGCAGCGGCGTGTTCGCGGTCGCCAGCACCAGGACGCCGCCCAGCATCACGATGCCGTGGATCGCGTTGGTGCCCGACATGAGCGGCGTGTGGAGGACGACCGGGACCTTGGAGATCACCTCGAAGCCCACGAACATCGCGAGCACGAACACGTAGATCTCGGCGAGCAGGATCGCGCTCACGATCCGCTCCGCATGGCGGTCGCTCCGCCCCGGCCGGCGCTCACGATCCGCTCCGCGCGGCGGCCATCTCCGACGGCTTGGTTCCGCGGGTGAAGCAGCTCTCGCGCGTGATCTCGTCATCGAAGTCGGGGGCGAGCTGGCCGTCCTTCACGAGGTGAAGGAGCAGCGCCGAGATGTTGCGCGAGTACATCTGGCTCGCGTGGGTCGGGAGCATGGTTGCCAGGTCGAGGAAGCCGATGATCGTGACCTCGTGCGCGACGATCTTTTCGCCGGGCCGGGTCAGCTCGCAGTTGCCGCCGGTCTCCGCCGCGAGATCCACGATCACAGAGCCGGGCTTCATCTGCCGAACCATCGCGGCCGTGATGAGCCGCGGCGCGGGCTTGCCCGGGATCATCGCGGTCGTGATCACGACGTCGTTCATCTTCACGCGCTCCTCGAGCAGCTTCTGCTCGCGCGCGTGCTGCTCCTCGGAGAGCGCCTTGGCGTAGCCGCCCTTGTCCACCGCAGCCTCTGCCACCAGGTCGGGGGCCACGAAGGTCGCGCCCAGGCTCTGCACCTCCTCGCGCACGGCGGGGCGCACGTCGAAGGCCTCGACCACCGCGCCGAGACGTCGCGAGGTGGCGATCGCCTGCAGGCCGGCCACGCCCGCGCCGATCACAAACACGCGCGCGGGGGCGATGGTGCCGGCCGCGGTCATGAGCAGCGGGAAGAACTTGCCGAGCGAGCCGGCGGCGAGCAGCGCGGCCTTGTAGCCGACCGCCGTGCTCATCGATGAGAGCGCGTCCATCTTCTGCGCGCGCGAGATGCGCGGGACCATCTCCATCGAGAATGCGCGGATGCCCGCGCGGTCAACCTGCGCGCCAGATCCGAATGGGTGTCGCGGCCGAGGAACGCGATGAGCGCCGAGCCCTCCTTCAGGAGGTCGGCTTCGTGCACACCACCCGCCACCGCCATGGGAGCGCGGACCTTGAGCGTGACGTCGGCGCTCCCGAACAGCCCGGCGGCGGCCTGCGCAATCGTCGCGCCGGCTTCACGATAGGCGTCGTCGGTGAACCCGGCGGCCACCCCGGCCCCGGTCTCGACCTGCAAATCGAACCCGGCTTTGGCGAGGCGGGCCACGGTGTCGGGCACGAGCGCGACCCGGTTCTCGCCGGGCGCCATCTCCCGCGGCACTACAATGCGCATGGTCCTCCTTGTAGCAGCGGCGGAGCGGGCCTGCAAACCGAAGGGCGTGACACGGCCTCACTATTGCACCGGGCATGCCGGGCTGTCACGGTTCGGCGTCCGGCGCGACTGGGCCCGCGCGGTCTGCGGCCGGAACCCACGCAATGGCCGAAGGATTCTGCCCACGCCGGCGCGCGGAACGCCGCCCCTGACAGGGTGACATGCGAACGGTCGCGATGTCAGGTTTCGGCAGCTTCGCGAAGGGCCTGAAGCACCGGGCGAACGCGCGCGCCGGGCCTCATCCCGCCTGGGGGACGCGGGCGGCAGGCGGGCCGCTCGCGCGGTCGACCGCCCATCTGATAACGTTATGGTCGGCGAGTGCCGATGATCGCCTTTAGGAGGTCAGGCCGACGCTTGGTAGGGGGGCATGATTCAACCGATGCTGAGGGCAAGGAACACCATCGTCGAGATCGACGGCGACGAGATGACCCGGGTGATCTGGGCCATGGTGAAGAGCCAGCTCCTCGAGCCCTTCATCGACCTCAAACTCGAGCGCTACGACCTCCACGTGCTCTCGCGCGATCGCACGGACGACGCGGTCACGGTGCATGCGGCCGAGGCCATCCGGCGGCACGGCGTGGGCGTGAAGTGCGCGACCATCACGCCCGACACGGCGCGCGTCGACGAATACAAGCTCAAGCGGGCATGGCCCTCGCCCAACGCGACGATCCGCGCGCTGCTCGACGGCACGGTGTTCCGGAAACCCCTGCTCGTCCACAATGTGCCGCCCACGGTGCGCTCGTGGGTCAAGCCGATCGTGATCGGGCGCCACGCTTACGGCGACATCTACAAGAGCGCCGAGATGAAGATCCCCGGCGCCGGCCGCGTGGACATGGTCTACACTCCGGCCGGCGGCGGCGCGCCGCAGTCGCTGGTCGTGCACGAGTTCAAGGGCCCCGGAATCGTGCGCGGCGTGCACAACATCGACAGCTCGATCCGCTCGTTCGCGCGCGCCTGCATCAACTACGCGCTCGCCGAGCGCGTGGACATGTGGTTCAGCGCCAAGGACACGATCGCCAAGATCTACCACGGCACGTTCCGCGAGATCTTCCGGCAGGAGACCGACGCGCGCCGCGCCGACTTCCAGAAGGCCGGGATCCAGTACATCTACATGCTGATCGACGACGCGGTCGCCAAGGTCGTGCGCAGCCCCGGCGGCTTCCTGTGGGCGTGCATGAACTACGACGGCGACGTGATGAGCGACATGGTGGCTTCCGGATTTGGAAGCCTGGGACTCATGACGTCCGTGCTCGTGTCGCCCGACGGGCTGTTCGAGTTCGAGGCGGCCCACGGCACCGTGACCCGGCACTTCCGCAAGCACGAGCGTGGCGAGGCGACCTCGACCAACTCGACCGCCACGATCTTCGCGTGGACCGGCGCGATCGCGAAGCGCGGCGAGCTGGACGAGACGCCCGAGATCACGCATTTCGCGCGCGCCCTGGAGGCCTCCGCGCTCGAGACCATCGAGTCCGGAACGATGACCAAGGACCTGGCGTCGATCGCCGACCCGGCGCCCGGCGGCCACGTGAGCACCCAGGGCTTCATCGAGGCGATCGCGGAGCGGCTGCGCGCGAAGCTCGGGACGAGCCCTGGCATGGCGGTGGCCCCGAGGTAAAGCGGCGGAGTGCGGATCGAAGCCGGTCCGCCTACACGTACATCTTCACGATCGGCCACAGCTCGCGCATGGGGATCTTGAGGCCGCGGCCGATGTAGATCGGCATGTCCTGCTCGTAGGGCATCGCGTATTTCGAGCGCACGGTCCCGACCCGCGTGAGCTCGCGGAACACGCGCTGGTTGTCTTCGAGGTCGCCGCCCACCACGACCATCACCTCGCCGCTCCGCGTGNNCCGCGGCGCCGGCCGAGCACGGTGATGGCGCCGGCTTCGCCGTAGTTCTGGGCGAAGATGCTGCACCGCGCCTGCTCCTCTGGCGAGAGGCTCTTGTAGGCTCTCTCCACCTCGTCCACCAGCTCCTCCCAGCCGAACATGTCCGCGTATTGCTGGGGAAGCAGCCCCATCCGATGGTGCTCCTCCGTGGAAGGCGCCATCCCGAGGGTGCGCGCGTAGCGAATGTAGGTCTCGACCGGGAGCAGCGGGAGCGCGAAGGGCAGCGCCACTGCGCCCATGACCAGCACGACCGCCACAGCTGCAGCCCGCATCGCGCGCGCGCGGCCCGCGGTTGCCCGCTCCAAGACTAAGGCCCCGGCCGCGAACAGCGCAACGTACGCAGGGGCGAGATAGGAGGTGCGACTCCGGCCGCCCGCGATGAGGAAGACCGCGACCGCCAGGTACATCACGCCCAGCGCCCGCGCCGAGCGTGCGGCGCGTGCGAACAACAGCCAGACGAGCCCCGCGAGCCACAGCGGGAGCGTCACGGGATTCATCGCGAGGACCTGCGCCGCGACGAAGCCGGCGGCGCTCACAGCCGCCATCTTTCGCCCCGTCGCGTTGCGCATGAACTCGAGCGTCGGCCAGCCGTGCTGGACCTGCCACAGCAGGTGCGGCGAGAAGAGCAGCACCGCGATCCCGGCCGCCAGCCATGGCCAACGCGTGAGCAAGACGCGGCGGCTCGGGGACGCGAGGATGCCGGCGATGAGGCCCGCCCCGAGCCACATCACGCTGATC
>VBOS01000106.1 GCA_005893185.1 Candidatus Eiseniibacteriota bacterium | reverse complement strand
CGACCGCGACTGCGACACCTACCTCGACGGTGACGAGCGCGACGCCAACAGCGACCCGGGCGATCCCGGCTCCATTCCGTCCATCACGGGCGTGCCGTCCGCGCCGCGCGAGGAGTTCGCGCTGCGCTCGATCAAGCCCAACCCGTTCCGGACCCAGGTCGAAGTTGCGTTCACGCTCGGGCGCGCCGGACCGGTGGACCTGATGGTCTACGACGTGCTCGGCCGCGAGGTGCGCGCCGTCGCCCGCGGTTCGCGGCTCGAGGCCGGGCCGCAGAGCCTGACGTGGGACGGGCGCGACGCGAGCGGCCGGCAAACCGGCGCCGGCGTCTACTTCGTCCGGCTCAGGACCGAGCGCGCCACCTGGACGCGCCCGATCGCGCGGGTGCGTTGATCGAAGTCTGAAGCGCGGCACGCCCCCGCCGCGCGCGACCGCCCGGGCGAGCCGGCGGCGCATCCGCATCAGACGCCGCGCGGCCTCCTACGCACCGGTCTCCTGCATCGCAAACACGCGGGACGCCGCGACCGCCCCGAGGCACGGGCCGACGACGTAGAGCCACGCGTTCCCGAGGGACCCCTTCCCGCCGACGGCCCCGACGAGGATCGTACCCAGGCCCACAGCCGGGTTGAACGCCCCACCCGAGATCGGCCCACCGGCGAAAGCGGCGGCGGCGATGGTGAAGCCGATGGCGAGCCCAAAGTACGAGTTGCCGGCCGAGCGCTTCGAGGTCGCGACGTTGAGCACGACCAGGCAGAGCGCGAAGCTGAAGAGCGCCTCGACCGCCAGCGCCTGCAGGACGCTCGCCGTGGGCGCGGGCGCAGGGGCGAACGGCGCGCCCAGGATCCAGTCGGCGATGGCAGCCGCCACCAGCGCGCCGGCGAGCTGGGCAACGAGGTACGGCAAGAGGTCGGCGCCCGGCAGCTTCCGGGCGAGCACGGCTGCGATCGAGACCGCGGGGTTGTAGTGGGCGCCCGAGATCGGGCCGCCCATGTAGACCATCGCCATGAGACTGGCGCCGATTGCAAAGGGAGGCAGCGACGTCCGCCCCCCGGCGGCGAGGCAAACGGTGAAGACGAGGAAGAACGTCCCCATGAACTCGGTCACGTATCTCTTCACGGCACCCTCCTTGCGCCTTCATGCGCTAACATCGGTTCACGGACAACTGTCGAGTAGCTGGAAGTGACAGGCGCCGATTGCTAACATACACGGCCTTGGCCGACCCGAAAAAGGAGACCAGCATCGTGCGCAAGTCTATTGTCTTCATCGCGATGGGCGTTCTGGCGATCGGCATCGGCTCGGCCTCCCGGCGCCTCGAGTCACGCGTCGCTGCCAGCCCCGACTTCGTCCACTTCGAAGCCTCCCACGTCCATCCCGCCGCCCTGACGCCCGGCGGCGCCCGGCTTCTGGTCGTGAACACCCCCAACGACCGGCTGGCGATCTTCGACGTGACCGGGACGCACCCGGTCAAGGTCTTCGACCTCCCGGTGGGGCTCGAGCCGGTCGCGGTGGCCGCGCAGAGCGACAGTGAGGCGTGGGTGGTGAACCATCTCTCGGACGACGTGAGCATCGTGAACCTGAACACGCGCCACGTGCGGGCCACGTTGTGGGTGGGGGACGAGCCCTCCGACGTGGTGTTCGCCAACGGCAAAGCGTACGTCAGCGTCTCCCAGTACGACCAGGTACAGGTCTACAACCCGAGCACGCTGGCGCTCATCGCCACGATCCCGATCGACAGCCGGATGCCACGGGCGCTCGCGCGCAACGCCGACGGCTCGCGCGTGTTCGTCGCCGGCCTCCACGCCGGCAACCGCACATCTTCGCTCTCGGAGGCCGAGGCCGGTGACTCGCTGCCGGCGCCCAATCCGCCCATGAGCGGGAGCCTGCCTGCTGCGCCCAAGGTGGCGCTCATCATCCAGCAGCAGGCCAACGGCAACTGGGTGGACGAGACCGGCAAGCTGTGGAACTCGAAGGCACGCTACACCTCACTCGACGCCGACGTGAGCGAGATCAACACCACGAGCAACACGGTGGCGCGCACCTTCGGCGGGATCGGCACCGTGAACTTCGCGCTGGCGGTGAACGGCGCGGGCACCGTGGCGGTGACCGGGACCGAGGCGCGCAACCTCGTGCGCTTCGAGCCCAACCTGAGCGGCCACATCGTGGACACGCGCGCTGCGTTCATCACGAGCGGCGGCGCGGTGACGCTCAGCAACCTCAACCCGCACATCGACTACTCGGTGACGCCCGGTCCTGCGAGCGAGAGCGACTCATCGGTCGGCATCCCGACCGGCGCGGCGTGGTCCGCGGACGGCCAGCGGCTCTATATCACGTCGCTCGCCAGCAACCAGGTGGCGGTGCTCGATCCGACGCGGCCCAACCAGGTGCTGGCGCGCGTGCACGTCGCCGCCGGGCCCACCGGCGTCGTCGTGGACGGCGCGCGCGGGCGGCTCTACGTGCTGGGCCGCTTCCACAACCAGCTCCAGACGCTCTCGACCGCCGACTTCTCGCAGATCGGGATCGCGGCCATCGGCTTCGATCCCACGCCGGACGCGATCGTGAACGGGCGCAAGTTCTTCTACGGCGGCTTCACATCGGGGCACGGTGACCAGGCCTGCGCGACCTGTCACATCTTCGGCGACTTCGACAACATCGCATGGGACCTTGGCAACCCGCAGGGCGCGATGCAGCCCATCAACACCACCGGGCAGGTCGACCCGCAGATCCAGTCTTCGGTGCACCCCATGAAGGGGCCGATGACGACCCAGACCCTGCGCGGGCTGCCGCCTACCGGCATGTTCCACTGGCGCGCAGATCGCGTGAACCTCGATGCCTTCAACGGCGCCTTCGTCGGCTTGATGGGGCGCGCGAGCTCGCTCGCCGACAGCGAGATGGCGGCGTTCGACGACTTCGTGCTGCCGCTCGTCCATCCGCCCAACCCCAATCAGTTCCTCGACCGCACGCTGCCGGGCGATCCCGGCCCTTCGCCTGTGCCCAGCGCCAAGCGCGGCCGGAGCTTCTTCCTGAACGTGCGCGTGGACGGCAACGTTCTCACGTGCAACAACTGTCACGCGTCCGAGGCGTTTGGGCCCGGGACGAACGGCCAGATCATCGATCACACCGCGCTCCAGGAGGCGCAGGACATGAAGGTTCCGGAGCTCCGGAACCTCTACCGCAAGACCGGCTTCACCGACCTGCCCGGGGCCGTCAACAAGCGCGGCTTCGGCTTCACGCACAACGGCTCGGTGGACAATCTCTTCGACTTCCTCAAGTTCCCCGGCTTCAACTTCGGGTCGACGCAGACGGTGGCGGATGCCAACCGGCGCGACGTCGAGCAGTTCCTGCTGTGCTTCGAGACCGGCATGGCGCCCGCTGTGGGATTCCAGATCACGTTCAATGGTCCCAACGACTCCGACCCGACCACGGTCGCGCGCCTCGACACGCTGGTCCGACAGGCCGAATCGAGCTTCTGCGACCTGGTGGCGAAGGGTCGGACCGGAGGCCAGCCCCGCGGCTGGGTCTACGTGGGCGGCGGGATGTGGCGGTCGGACAAGCAGGCCGAGAGCGACATCGCAACCGCGAGCCTGCGCGCGCTCGGCGGGCTCGGCAGCGAGCTGACCGTGACCGGCGTGCCCAAGGGGAGCGGCACGCGCCTCGGGATCGATCAGGACCGCGACGGCTACCGCGACGGCGACGAGCTGGATGCCGGCAGCAACCCCGCGAACCCGTCTTCGACGCCGGCCAACGTGGCGGTCGAGCCGGCGACGCCGCGCGAGGAGTTCGCGCTGCGCTCGATCAAGCCCAATCCGTTCCGCACCGATCTCGATGTGGCGTTCACGCTCGGCCGTCCCGGCCCGGTGGACCTCGTGGTCTACGACGTGCTCGGGCGCGAGGTGCGCGCCGTGGCGCGCGGCACGCGGCTCACGGCCGGTCCGCAGAGCCTGCGCTGGGACGGGCGCGACGCGAGCGGCCGCGAGGCCGGGGCGGGCGTGTACTTCGTGCGGCTCAGGACCGAGCGCGCGACCTGGACGCGACCGGTGGTGCGGGTGAGGTAGGCGGCTCGGGATTCCCCGGCGAGTAGCCGCGGACTCGAACAGGGCGATGCATGCCGGTCGGCGGGCGCCGCCTCCGTTCCTGTCATCGGACTCCATGGCACGAGCTGCCCCGTGCGGTGTATGAAAGCCATGCAATGTCGGCGCGGCCCGAAATGAAGGCGGCGCTCGGGAGAGCGCCGCGGCTCAACCCGACCACCCTGGTCGCGTGGCTCGCTTGGCTTGTGGTCGGAGCGGCGGAGGCGCGCGCCGGGACGCGCTGGTCGGCCACCGCCAGCGGTGGCTTCGCATTTGTGTCGAGCCGAGACGGCTCCGACGTCCCTGGGGGCACGAACCTGGGAGGCTGGCTGAGCGTGCTGCACGCCGCGGCTCCCAATGGGTCCGTCGGCGTGGAAGCCGGCTATTTCACGCTCCCCGCATTGGGTGCCTATGCCGCCGTCGTCGGCGGTCCCATGGGAGAGTCCCGCAGCGTGCTCAGCGCGAGCGGCGCAGTCCGATGGCGTAGCCCCGGAGCCATCCGGGTCCACCTTCTCGGCACCTTCGGCTACTACGATCTGACCCACCGCACCAAGTACGGGGGTGTGCGACCCGAAGCGGTCGAGCACGAAGCAAGCCCCGGATTCAGCCTCGGCATCGGCCTCTCTGGATCGGGGCCCTTGATGCCCGGATTTCAGCTGCGGTGGCACGAGGTGCTCCGCCCAGAGCCTAATCGTCTGGACGTCGTGTCACTCGAGGCGGCGCTGCATTTCAACTGAGCAGCTCTGCCCCCGGAACCCCACGACCGAAGGTGGCGCCGTGCGCCCCGCGCGAAGGCTGCCGCAACTTATTCTCCGCCCATGCAACCACCCAGCGACGATCGCCCGTCTCTCGATACGGGTCGCGCCGGACACTTCGTCGCCGCCTCCCGAGAGTGGCTCGAGGAATTCGAGGCGGCCGCCCGGCGGCCTCTCAGGGTTCGGTTTCGGTACGCGTTCATTCGCACGTACAAGCCGGTGCTGGACGATGCTCCGTACCGATCCTTCGAGACGACGGAGGAGTACCGGCGCTGGTGCAACGAGGCCCTTCCCGCCTGGCTGGGCTATGCGAGCGTTTGAATACCGCCAGGCGGAGGAGATCCGGGATTCCCTCCAACGCCACAGCGTGCGCTATCTGTTCATCGGAAAATCCGGCGCGATTCTCCTCGGCTTCCCCGACACGACCCAGGACGCGGATCTCTTTGTCGAGCGCTCGCGGGAGAATGGCCGCGCACTGGCCGCCGCGCTTCGTGAAATCGGCTTCGGGCTCACCGACGAGCAGGCGGCCGAGATCGAGCGCGGGAAGGATTTTGTCCAGCTCAAGAACGGGCCGTTCGATCTCGACTTGGTATTCGCGCCCGACGGAATCGAGCGCTTCGATGACGCGTGGCGCCGCCGCGTGGACGTCGAGGGGTTTCCGGTCTGCCACATCGACGACATCATCGCGAGCAAGGAAGCGTCCCACCGGCAGAAGGACCTCGAGTCGCTCCCGCGGCTCAAGGCCTTCCGGGAGTTCTGGCTGCGCGCTCGCTGAGCCCGTCCGTCACTTCTCCCCGCCCTGACGCCCCGGCTTGCCCCACAGCTCGGTGAGCCGCCGGTCGCGGCCGCAGCCGCCGCGGTACTCGTGGTAGCGCCCCGGGTCCTTCTTGTAGAAGTCTTGGTGGTACTCCTCGGCCGGCCAGAAGTCGGTCGCGGCCACGATCTTCGTCACGAGCGGCTGCTTGAAGCGGTGCGGCGCGCTCTCGATCGCGCGCTTCGAGTCTTCCGCGAGCTTCTTCTGGGCCGTGTCGTGGTAGAAGATCTCGGAGCGATACTCGGGCCCGCGGTCGCAGAACTGGCCGCCGTTGTCGGTGGGGTCGGTGTTGTGCCAGAACACGTCGAGGAGCTGCGCGTAGGTGATCAGCTTCGGGTCGAACGTGATCTGCACCGACTCGGCGTGCCCGGTCGTCTTCGCCGAAACCTGCTCGTAGGTGGGGTTGCGCTCCGGCCCGCCGGTGTAACCCGAGATCACGGACTTCACGCCCGGTAGGCCCTCGAACGCGGTTTCCATGCACCAGAAGCATCCGCCCGCGAACGTCGCCTTCTGGAGACCGGCGGCAGGCGCGGCCGTCGGCGCGCCGTCACGCACCTCCGTGGCTGACAGGTTCTTGGCATCGGCGCTCGCGGCGCCAACAGCATGACGCATCGGCGCCACGAATGTGACCGGAAAAGCGGCGCGACGCCGCGACATGGAGACCGCCCGGGCGGGCACCCCAACCCTCCGCTGGGATCGATTTCTGCGAAGGCCCGCCCAGCTGCGACCGGCCACCGGGCCCCAACCCTTAGACCCGGATGCCTCAATCGGCTCCCGAGCAGCGCCGATAACCGTGGGCGCCAAGGCGTCGGGCCGCCCGTGATCGCCCCGCGCCGTCTAGACGAACACGAACGCGGAGGATCATACGATGGACCGCTATGAAACCGAGCAGACGATCACCCGCCAGCTCGATCCGGGTGAAGGACTGCTCTGCTCTCGGCCCTGCCTGCGATGGCATTCGGGGTCCCGTTCAGCGCCTTTTCGATCTTCTGGATGACCATGGCGCACTCGATGACGTCGCATTCGCCGATGCCTGGCGGTGCGTTCAATTTCTTCCCGCTCTTCGGCACTCCATTCCTGCTGGTCGGGCTCGGGATGCTGACCTCGCCGCTCTGGGCGTATCTCGGGGCGGGGCGCATCCAGTACGCGGTCACGAACAAGCGCGCGATCATCGTGTCGGGCCTGCTCTCAACGAGCGTGAAATCGTTCGTGCACTCCGAGATCCACGATGTCCAGCGCGTGGAGCGCGCGGACGGCTCGGGCGACGTCTACTTCGCGAGCCGCGATGTCGCAACGCAGCGCGGCGGCATCGTGCACCAGAAGATCGGCTTCCTCGGAATCCCCGATGT
>VBOS01000105.1 GCA_005893185.1 Candidatus Eiseniibacteriota bacterium | reverse complement strand
CACCAAGCCCTTCAGCCCGCGCAAGCTCGTCGAGCGCATCAACGCCATTCTAGGCCAGAACAGCTCCCAGCGGCTGCAGGCCTGATCGCCCAGTTCCAAGGGAGCAAACCGCGAGGCGGCCCGGGTGGGGCGCCTCGCGTGCTTCAAGACTGCGCGGGCCGCGCTGCGATCGTGCGCGGCTCCTCCCCGCGCTCTCTGCTATGCTCGCGCCTCTATGGCCGAGCGCCGCCGCTTCCTTCCTCCCATCGGTACCGCCGGCTACCACGTTCTGCTGGGAGCGGTGGCGATCTTCATCCTGGGGCCGCTCGGCGGGATCACCAGCGCATACATGAACTTCTCGCTCGGCTTCTTCGTGGGCGGGCAGGTGCTGGCGGGCATCCTCGGCAGCGTGGTCACGTACGGCTACGGCCCCGAGGGCAAGCACGGCGCGAACTACATCCAGACCATGGCCGCATCGGTCGCCGGGCTCTCGGGCATGGCGGTGCTGATCCAGGCCATGACCTGGCTCGGGCTCCCCGAGCCGCCGGTGCTGCAGATGATCCTCTACTTCATGTGCATCGGCATGTTCGGCGTGGGCGTGGGGATGCTCTACACGCCGATCCTGGTGGACCGCATGCGGCTCAGCTTCCCTTCGGGGTTCGCGGTCGCGAACATCCTGCGCGCGCTCACCGACATCCGCCTCTTGAAGGAGTCGGTCGCCAAGCTCGGCGGCGGGACGCTCGGCGGGCTCCTGTCCGGCCTCGCGGTCAGCATCCCGGTGAGCGGCGTCCCCGGCCAATGGCTCGCGCGCTTCTCGGCGACCGGCTACTCCGCCTCGACCTTCGGCGCCGGCATGATCGTGGGCGCCCGGATCGGCGTGCCCGCGATCGTGATGGGCGCGATCGGCGTGTGGCTCACGCCGTGGCTGCGCGCCAACCACTGGATCGGCCCGCACGATCCGTTCCGCAAGATCGCCTTCATCGTTGCGCTCGGCATGATCATGGGCGCGGCGGCCGTTGACATGTCGGTGCTCGCCGTCCAGGCGCTGCGACAGCTCGGCCAGATGCGGGCCGCCGAGCCCGCGGAGGACTGGAAGCGCACCGACCGCGGCTTCCTGTGGCTGTGGGTGCTGTTCTGGGCCGGGGCAATCGCAGCCATGGGCGTCGGCGTGCTCCACCTGCCACCGCTGTTCGTCGCGATCGCGATCTGCCTGGTGTTCGTGTTCCTGATGGTGAACGGCATCTCGCTCGGCATCTCGGACAGCAACCCCATCTCGAGCGCCTTCGTGCTCACCGTGTTCATCCTCGCCACGATCGGTCTCAAGGATCCGGTCACGGGGCTCCTGTGCGCCTCGATCCTCCTGATCTCGACGAGCGTGGGTGGCGACATGCAGCAGGACCGCTCCACCGGCTGGCGGCTCGGCACGAACCGCCGGATCCAGTTCCGCTACCAGGTGATCGGGATCGCGATGGGGGCGGTGATGAGCGTGGGGCTCGCGCGGCTGTTCATGAAGGCCTACCCCATCCTCAAGATCAACCAGATCGCGCATCCCGAGATGCCGGGCGCCGAGAAGTGGCAGTCGGCGATGACCTACAAGCTCGTGGGCGCGCTCGACAGCTTCACGCATCCCAACCCGCGGGTCATGACGGCGCTCGCGCTCGGGATCGCGCTCGGGCTCGCGACCGAGGTGCTGCGCAAGGTCATCCGTCACCACCCACGCTACGTTGCATGGGTGAAGGGCAGCCGAGGCGGTTACACCACGGACCTGATCCTCGACTGCTCGATCCTTTCGAGCCCGTACGCCTCGTCGTTCGGAGGATTCGTGGAGTTCGGGACATCCGCCTGGTTCGGATTCGGCGGCGTGTTCGCCTCGCTGTTCCAGACCTGGCAGGCGAGCCGGCCGAAGCCGGCAGAGCACGAGGGCGTGCCCGAGGACATGAGCACCATGTCGCTCGTGGGTGGCGGGCTCATCGCAGGCGACTCGCTCGCAGCGCTCGGGGTCGGGCTCTTCGGGCTGGTGACGACGCTGACCTAGGACGACGAACTTCCGACTCGGGACACTCGCGCGCGGGGCGGACGGTGCCCGCCTGCGTCCCTCTTGCGCGCGCCCTCGTGACCCGGACCTTCGAGCGCCGGGTCGCGAGGGCGCAGCCATGCCCCTCAGCCCACCACGATCTTCACCGGCTTCGCGAACTGGATGCGGCCCGACGCCGCCCCTCCCCCGCCCGCCGGCACGACGCGTCCGTCCGGAGTCTGGACGCGCCCGAGCGGCGAGGCCTTCTCGGTCCCGTAGAGGAACGCGGCCGAAATCGTGTACTCGCCCGCTTGCGCAGGCGCCTGGAGCGTCCAGACCGCCTTGCAGGTCGGGTAGGTGCTGGCCGCCGGATCGCTCTGCACGCCCTCGATGTTCACGTAGTTGATGTTCTTCGAAAGCTCGCCCAGGCGGGCATCGAGGAACTTGGTCTGAGGCTTGCCGTCCGGGCCCGTCACGTCGGGCGCCTTCGTGATCAGGAATCCCTGGCACTGCACCGGTCCCGACTGGAAGCGTAGGTCGTTGTCCGTGAGCATCACGCCCACCACCGGGCCGGCTCCGCCGCGCGTCGTCACCGTGACGGTGAACGTGCCGGAGGGCTTCACCTTCGTGTCCGAGGCCGCCAGCTCGACCTTGCAGTTCGCGTCCATCGCCTTGACCGCGTCCAGCAGCTTCTGCCGGTCGGCGGGCTCGAGCTTCTGATAGCGATCCTCTCCGCCCGAGATCGACTTGTAGTGCCGGTTCTCGGGGAGCATGCCCGCAGCTGCATCGGCCGGCATCTCGCGAAGCTGCTGGGCGTTCACCGAGGAATGGCAGCCCGCGCAGTAAGGCGCGGCATTGGTCACGAAGCGCGGCGTTCCACCCGGATAAGCGCCGGGGCGGCTCGCGAGGCTCGAGATCGATGCGATGACCAGCAAGGCGACGGCTGCGATTCTGAAGCGCATGGGCTCCTCCTGTCGGGACGGGTTCGGGAGACGGCCGGGAATCATACAGCGAAAACGGGATATCCGCCCACGCACCGTCAGCTCCCTGCTTCGTCCTGCCGGCGGTGGCAGTCCCGGCACCGCGCCCCGACCACGGCGTCGTCGAGAAAGCTCCGCTCCGGCTTCCCCGCGCGGTGGGTGACGTGGCAGGCCACGCACGGCGTGCGCACGGTGCGATGATCGGCCAGCTCGTGATAGCGGTCGGTTTCTTCCGCGCTCTTCGTGCCGCGCACTTCGGCCGCGTGGCACTTGAGGCAGGCGCCGTCCTCGAGCGGCAGCCGCATCGTGGTCGCCTCGCGTCGCGCCCCCAGCACCCAGCGCGCCGCGTCCCAGGCGGAGAGCGCAGTCACCGCGCTCCAGCCGACCACGCCCTCGCCGCTGTGGCAGGTGAAGCAGCGCTCCGGGTGGCCCGCCGGCCTTCTCGCGCTTGCCGCGAAGTGGGCGCCCGCGAGCGTGGCCGCGGGCTTGTCGACCATGCCCCGATAGTGCGGCTCGTGCAGATGGCAGGAGATGCAGAAGTCGTTGTTCCCATCCAACTGCTTCACCACGACCACGGGCGCAGCTGCGAGCATCAGCGCGACGGCGGTCAGCGCCGCGCCTCGAGGCCCACCTGGGAATCCGGCGAACATGAAGGGGCATCATACCCGACGCGGCGCGCACTCGACCGCGTTGCAGCCTCCCCCCGGCCGCAGACCCAACCGCTCCGGAGCGGATCGGGGTGACAATTCCGGAACAGCAGTTTCAAGACCTGTCGGCCGCCACTTTGGAGTTGACAGGCCCGGCCGCGCCCGCGAGAATTTGGGCTCGTTCCTTCGCGCGGCACACCGCGCGCGATCCCGTTCACCAGGGCCGGCGACCGGGATCGGGAGGGTTGGGTCCCTCCGTGATCGAGTGGCCCCGAAAAGGAGGTGATCCATTGGACAATAGCAGTCTTCGTTCGGTGGAGGTGGCGTCCTCGTAGGGGACCTCGGGACGCCGTGGCGAACCGGGACCCCGTGACGGGGTGACCCAGCGCCACCGAAACCGAAAAGTCCTCGGGCTCCGGCTTGCTTCTGAGCCGGAGCCCGATTTTTCTGTGGCCCGGCGCATGGTCGCGCCGCCCACACCGCACGCATCGCCCGCGCCGAAGGGAAGCCCCATGCACTCGACGCTCGAAGCCCGCCGCCGCCGCGCCCTCGACGTGGCCGCCGGCCTGCCGCGGCCGTTCTGGGTGCTGTGGGCCGGCATGCTGGTCAATCGCGCGGGCAGCTTCGTCGTGCCGTTCCTGGCGATCTACCTCACGCAGGCGCGCGGCCTCTCCGCCGCGCAGGCCGGCGTCGTCGCAGCCCTCTACGGCGCGGGGGCCGCGGTCGCGAGCCCGCTCGGCGGCTACCTCGCCGACCACGCCGGCCGCCGCCGGACGCTGATCGGCGCGCTCACATGCGGCGGCCTCGGCATGATCGCGCTCGGCTTCGCGCGCGACATCGCGGTGATCGCGCCGGCCTGCTTCGTGGTCGCGATGGTGGGAGAATCGTACCGACCGGCGATGCAGGCCGCGGTCGCCGATCTCGTGCCGCCCGCCGAGCGCCCGCGCGCCTTCGGCCTCGTCTACTGGGTGATCAACCTCGGCTACTCGATCGGGCTCACGCTGGGCGGGGCGCTCGCCTCCGCATCGTTCACGCTGCTGTTCGTCGGCGACGGGCTCACGAGCATGGCTTTCGCGTTCCTGGTCTGGCGCGCGGTGCCCGAGACCCGGCCTGCGCACAACGACGCCGGACCGCACCCGCGCCCGGCGGGTCTCGTGCGCGGTTTCATGGCGCCCTATCGCGACCGCCCGTTCGCGCTGTTCGTGCTCTTGAGCCTGCTCGTGCTGCTGGTCTTCATGCAGCACTTCACGCCGCTCCCGCTCGACATGGCGGCGCACGGCATCCCGCGCGCGACGCTCGGGGTGGTGCTGGCGCTCAACGGCGTCCTGATCGTGCTCGTGCAGCCGTTCGCGGGCCCGCTGCTGTCGCGCATCAACCGCTCGTACGCGATCGCGGCCGGGGCAGCGCTCGTGGGGCTCGGCTTCGGCGTGAACGCGCTCGCGCGCGGGGCGCCGCTCTTCGCGCTGGGCGTGGTGGTGTGGTCGCTGGGCGAGATCGCTGTGCTCCCGATCGCGAACGCTGTGGTCGCCGACGTGGCGCTCCCCGAGATGCGCGGCCGGTACCAGGGCGCGTACGGCCTCACGTTCGGCCTCGCTTCGTTCGCGGCGCCCTTGATCGGGACCACCGTCCTGCAGCATTGGGGCGCACCTGCACTGTGGGGTGGCTGCCTCGTGCTGGGGCTGCTGGTCGCGGCCGGACACCTGGCACTGGCCCCGGCGCTCACGCGGCTGCGAGAGGAGCGAGCGGGGGCGAGGTAGACTCGACGACTCGCTCGCGTGAGCCGCTTCGCCTCGGGTATCCTGGCGTGCCGCTCGCGCTTCGTGCCCGCTCGTTGCATCGGAACGGGAGAGAAAACCATGGCGACAGCCTCGCAGGCCGTCCCCGCAACCCCCGAC
Source organism: Candidatus Eiseniibacteriota bacterium (assembly GCA_005893185.1). GTDB lineage: Bacteria > Eisenbacteria > RBG-16-71-46 > RBG-16-71-46 > RBG-16-71-46 > WS-2. The sequence goes on along the minus strand of VBOS01000105.1, from coordinate 804 downwards.
GCCGGGCACGCCCGCACCTGGCTCGGCCATCCGCGCGGACTGTTCATCCTGTTCCTGACCGAGATGTGGGAGCGCTTCAGCTACTACGGCATGCGCTCCATTCTCGTGCTCTACATGGTGAACCACCTCTTCATCCACCCCGACGTCGGCCGGCGCGTGCTCTTCTTCGACCAGGTCAAGCACTCGCTCGAGGCGCTGTTCGGCCCGCTCGCGGCCCAGGCGATGTCCTCCCAGGTCTACGGCCTCTACACCGGCTTCGTGTACTTCGCGCCGTTCTTCGGCGGGCTGCTCGCCGACCGCCTGCTCGGTCGCCGCCGCTGCGTGATCGCGGGCGGCGTGCTGATGGCGATCGGACACTTCCTGATGGCGGTCGAGCAGATGTTCTTCCCGGCCCTCATGGTCCTGATCCTGGGCAACGGCTGCTTCAAGCCCAACATCTCGACCCAGGTGGGCGCGCTCTACCCGCCGGGCGATCCGCGGCGTGACCGCGCGTTCTCGATCTTCTACGTGGGCATCAACCTCGGCGCGTTCCTCTCGCCGCTGGTGTGCGGCACGCTCGGCCAGAGGGTGGGCTGGCACTGGGGCTTCGCCGCCGCCGGGGTCGGCATGGTGATCGGGCTCGTGCTGTACCTGTCGAACCAGAGGCTGCTGGTGGGGGAACCCCTGCCCACCGAATCGAAGTCGGCGCCGGTCGCGGGACTCGCCGTCTATCTCGTGGGGATCCCGCTCTTGATTGGCGGGCTCCTGTGGGTGCTCACGCTCCCGCGAGCGATTCCCGCGACAGCTGCGGCGATCGCCGCCGCC
>VBOS01000104.1 GCA_005893185.1 Candidatus Eiseniibacteriota bacterium | reverse complement strand
GTCGCTGGTAGGCGCGGATCATGAAAAGCGCGAGTGAGCGCATGGCGTCAGCGCTCTCCGGCCGGCGCGAGGATCCCGGCGCTCGAAAGCAGGCTCTCCACATCTGCCACCAGCCGCTCGTGGGGCGCATCGAGGGCCCCGCGGCTCGCGATGAAAACCATCCAGTAGCCGTGCGCGGCAACCCGCGTCCAGCGCCGCCTCACGATCTCGCGCAGGCGGCGCCGCGCGCGATTGCGCTGCACCGCTCCGCCCACGCCGCGCTTGCTGGCGACGAACCCCACGCGCGTCGGCTCGCCCGGCTTCGGCAGCACGAGCAGGAGGGAGGCGCGCCCGCGGAACAGCGTGCCGCCCGTCTGGACCGCGCCGAACTCGCGCGAGTTGCGCAGGCGGTCAGCTGGGCGGAGGCGCTCCGGATGGCGGACGGTCATGGCAGGCACGAGCCGGAGGACGGGCCGAAACCCATCCACGAGAAAGCGATCGGCGCCGCCGTTGCCAGCCGGAGGGTTCGCATCGGCGATGCCCGCCGGGCGCCGCGCGCTGCCGGCCCCCGCGCGGCTCCGACCGGCGGCGACGGCGCTCGTGTCCAGCCGCAATGTACGCCGCCCGCCGCGGCTAGCCCGAGACGGTCAGGCGCTTGCGGCCTTGCGCTCGCCGCGCGGCGAGCACCTTGCGGCCGCCCTTGGTCTTCATTCGCGCCCGGAAGCCGTGGGTCTTCTTGCGATGGCGGTTCCGCGGGCGATACGTGCGCTGCATGGGCTCAGGAACCTCATGACGACAATGGGATGCGATGCGGAAGGGACGGGGCATCCTACGGGAATGCGCGAAAACGAGTCAAGCGCGGCCGGGCTGATGCCGCGTCCGCCCTCATCTCCCTGCCAGATCGGCCGATGATGAGGGTGATCCCCTGGCGGCTCTTCGGGGCCTCCAAGGGGTGAGCGTCCGCGCCCAGAGAACACCCTGGGTGAGGCCGCTCGCGCATGCGCCGGCGCCTGAGCCTCGGCGCCAACCCAAGGACGGAACTCGTCAGATGGGCATCGTCCCCGGCAATCCGCACGCACGTCGCCGCGACCTCAAGGATCTTTCGCCGCAGGGTCAGGCCGCTGCCGAATGGCTGCGGATGCTCGCGCAGGCACTGAAGACCTCCCGTCTGTACCTCCCGGGCAACCCGATCGTGGCCAAGGTCCGCGTGCAGCTCGCGGAGGAGCTGATCAAGCACCTGGACTATTTCGGGGCGTGGCAGTTCTCCTTCACCTCGAACGAGATCTTCCTCGGCCAGGAGGCGGTGGTGCGGCCTTCGCCGATCGATCCCGACCTCGGCACCGCCCTGGTGAAGACTCCGGAAGAAGCGCTGCCCTACCTCTTCTATCGCGACGGGATCCGCACCATGACCCTGCCCAAGGGGCTGCCGCCTCGGGAGGTCGACGTGCTGTTCGAGGCCCTCAAGGTCGTGGGGGCTTCCGCGACGGGCAACGACGACCTGGTGACGCTGCTGTGGCAGGCCAACCTGCGCGAGCTCCAGGTAGAGTCGGTCCCGCTCGAGCAGGCGATCTACCTGTCCGCGAAGGCGGCGCGCCGGCGCGGGGATGCGGCCTCCAAGGGCCTGGCGTTCACGTGGGCGCCATCGGGCACAGAGATCCGCGGCGAGCTGGGCCAGGGCACGGGCGCGCAGGGCCTCCATCGCGACACCTTCGACGACTGGCCGCTGCCCGAGGTGCATGCTTCGGCGGTCAACGCCTACCGCTCGTTGCTGCCGGTGATCGAACCGCTGCGCGTGGGAACGCTGGCCGAGTGGGAAGAGGAGCAGGCGCGCGAGTGGAGCGACGATGCTCCGGTCGTGCTGCGCCAGATGCTCGAGCTCGACCCGCGGGACGAGACGCGCCGTTGCCTCGCGCACTCGGTCGTCTCATGGCTCATCACCGCGATCCAGAACTGCTCGTGGCAGGCGGCGTGCCGGGCGCTCGCGTTGCTTCGGGAGTTCGACCCCGATCTCTCGCTCGCCGGCCCCGATCTCGACGACGCCCTGAACGAGCTGCCGGAGGACGAGATCGTCAGCCGCCTCGACGAGGGGGAGCCCGCAGAGCATGCGCACTACTCCGCTCTGATCGTGGCGCTCGGCGAGCGCGGGCGGGGGCTCGCCTTCACCGCGCTCTCGTTCTGCGTGCGCGTGCGGGCGCGCGCAGCTGCCTGCACCGCGCTCTCCTACGTCTACGGGGACGAGCCCGCCAAGCTCGCCCCATTCCTCGACGATCCGCACTGGTACGTGATCCGCAACGTGGTGTTCGTGCTCGGTCAGATCGGCGGCTCGGCCGTCGTGGACATGCTGCGGAAGGCGGCGCAGCATTCCGACCCGCGGGTGAAGCGCGCCGTGGTACAGGCGCTGGGCAGCGTGTCGCGGGCGGAGCGCACGCCGGTGCTGATGAGCCTCCTCAAGACCAAGGATCCCCAGCTCCTGTCCGGCGTGCTGCACATGCTCACGCGCGACAAGAACCCGCGCGTCACCCGCGCGCTGTTCGACAAGGTCTCCCGGCCGGATTTCGCCGATCTCAGCGAGGGTGCCCAGCGCGCCCTGCTCAACGCGCTGTTCGAGGTCGCAGCCGAGGAGCTGATCGAGCCCCTCGAGCAGCTCCTGAATCATGGAAGCTGGCTCTCCCGGCCCTCGCTCGCGGGCATGGGCGCCGCGCGCGCTCTGAGCCGCATCGGCACCGAGAAAGCCTGCGCCGTGCTCGACCAAGGCCTGCGCTCCAAGAACGAGGCGGTGGCCACCGCCTGCCTGGACGCGCTCAGCACCAAGGGCACACTGTGAGCGCGGAGCACGATCCGGCCCCGCCGGCCCCCGGCGCCGACGCGCGCCCGCCGGACCAGCGCTTCCGCGACCTGGGCGTGAAGCTGCTGCAGCGGCTGAACACTCTGTACAATACCGGCCGCACCTACAAGGTCGGAAACTCCGTGTTCGCCCAGCACGTCGAGGGGTTTCTCAACCTGCTGAAGCCGTCGTTCGAGATGGCCGAGGAGGTGGTGCTGGCGAGGCT
>VBOS01000527.1 GCA_005893185.1 Candidatus Eiseniibacteriota bacterium | reverse complement strand
AGACTCTCGAAGCCGGTGTCTCAAAGTCGTTGACAGGCTCCACCGGCCGCCCGCCCCGGCCTCGCCCTGACTTCTCAAGCCCCTGGCGCCCGCGGCCGAAACCCATCGCATGCCGCCCGCGCCCGCTTCCACGTTCCTCCTCGCCGCGGGCGGGATCGTGGCCACGATCGCGCTCGCGTACCTGATCGCACGGCGCGTGCGGCGCGGCGCGCGACACCGGGCGCGCGAGAGCGCGCAGCGGTTGTCGGACCTGCTCCGCGTGTTCGTGGCCGCCGGGAGCGGCGGGCGCGAGCTGCGGCGAGCTGCGCGAGCTGCGGACCACCGCGCGTTCTGGGGAGCGCTCGAGAGTCTCGCTCCCGGCCCCGATCCGGCGCGCCGCTCCATGCTCGGCGAGCTGCTCGAGCGCAACCGCCACGCGCTCGCGGAACGCCGCGCGCTGCGCGACGATTCGCCGTGGCGCCGCGAGCTGGCGGCGCGGCGCCTCGGGCTGCTCTCCGCGCCCGGAGCACGCCGGGCGCTGCGGCGCGCGATGGTGCTCGGCCCCGAGCCGGTCACGCTCGCCGCGGCCCTGGCGCTCGCGCGACTGCGCGACCGGCGCGCGCTGCGCTGGGTGCTCGCCCATCCCGAGGCCCTGGCGCGGCGCACACCGCGCGCGCTCGCTGCGCTGCTGCGGAGCTTCGGCAGGCCCGGGCTCGCGATTCTCGCGGAGGTGCTCGAGCGCGGCGGCGCCGATGCGCGCCTCGAGCGCGCGATGATCGAAACGCTCGGCCTCGGCGGGCGGCGCACGGCCGCGGCCGCGATCGAGCGGCGCCTCGCTGCCGCCAACACGGACGTGCGCGTCGCAGCTGTGCGCGCGCTCAGCCGGCTGGGCGTGGCGGAGGCAGCGCCCGCGCTGATCGCGTGCCTCGCCGATCCCGAGTGGCCGGTGCGCGCCCAGGCCGCGCGCGCCCTCGGGCTCGCGGGGGCTGCAGCCGCTGTCGCCCCGCTCGCCGCAGGCCTCACCGACCGCGAGTGGTGGGTGCGCCGCCACGCCGCCTACGCCCTCCTGGCGCTCGGCGAAGCGGGGCGGGCGGCGCTCCTGCAGGCTGCCGCCGCCTCGCCCGATCCCTACGCCCGCGACATCGCGAGCGAGGCGCTCGCCGGCGGCTTCCCGCGCAGCGCGGCGTGACGGTCGGCTACTTCAGCGCCCCCCACGCGAGGCCGAGATTGAGCGTGCCGCCCAGGAGCCCGGGGTTGAACTCGTCGCCGGTCGAGTTGCCGAAGGGCTTCTGCTCCCACGTGGCCGATCCGAACGAGCCAAACAGCTCGGCCGAGACCCGGAAGTTCCCGCCGAACGCGTAGACGGCTCCCGGTCCGACACATGCGCTGAAGCCCGCGTATTTGAGGGATCCGGTGATGGAAGCCTTGACCGTCCCGAAGGCCCAGCCCGCCCCGACGAACGCGTAAGGCGAGAGGCTGCCGCGCATGAACGTGTGACGGTAGCGAACGCCCACGTTGTAGGTGTACAGGTCGAACGTCGTGTTTTGCGGGCTCCCGGATCCACCACCGTGACCGTGGGAGTGGTCTCGGTCGCGCCGTAGAGGTAGATGCCGAATGCCTTCTGCGCGTCGAGGTTGTGCATGTACGAGAGGTTGAGGACGAGCTCCGGCTTCGACTCGAGGTCGTTCGGCACGTTGAAGATGTCCTTCTCGGGCGAAGAGGCGCCGCCCAGACCGAACCACACCTCGTGGGCGGGAAGACCGGTCCCCGCCACGGCGGCGAAGGCGGCGGGGGCAGGGGCGAGCAGCAGGACACAGGAGGCGACCGTTCTCAGCCAGCGGCTCTTCATGGCTTTTCTCCCTCGTTCGCGGACCACCTCGCGATCGAGTGCGGCCCGCACTTCCTATCGAACGACGGCGGCCCGCGCGGTGACCGATCGCGATCCCTGCGTGAGCCTGAGGACGTACACACCCGAGCCCAGGGCTCTGTCCTCGAACGATACCACGTGCTCGCCGGGTGTCGAGTCCAGATCGCGCGCGAGCACGCGCCTGCCCGCCGTATCGAGCACTTCGATCCTCGCGCGCTCTCCCGTCGGCAGCGCGTAGGCCAGACGCAGGGCCCCGATGGCCGGATTGGGAGCGAAGCCCGCGAGCGCGAGCCGCAGCCCCTCGGGCACGCGCAGCGTGACCGCGCCGAGGTAGCTCGTGGCTCCGCCCTGCTGGACCGCGAGGCGGTAGCGGTAGGTCTGGCCCGCCACAACTTCGCGATCCTCGTAGCGGATGTGGCCGGCTTCGGCACGCACGCGTGCGATCTCCGCGAATGCTCCGTCACCGCTCGCGCGCTCGAGGCCCGCTTCGAGCGCGCCGTCGGGGCCATACCAGTGCAGGCGCACCACTCCCGGCTCGGCCGTCGCCGAGACCAGCGCCGCGAGGGTGCCCACCGTGCCGTCGGACAGGACACGCGCGGCGTAGATCCGCGTCGTGAAGCCGCGATAGTCCTCCCACACGGCGATCGTTCCATGGCTGCCGTCGGTCGCGATGTCGGGGAAGGACTGGTAAGAGGTCGTGTCGCTGACTGCGCTCGGGCCGTCGGGCCAAGTGCCCACGATGGCGCCTCCCGAACCGACCCGTTCCGCGAAGATGCCGTCCTCCATGGTCGATTTGGTCGCGCTCCAGGCGACGATCGCGCCGCTCGCACCGTCCGAGATCAGCGACGAAGTGAACCTGTTCGCGTTCGACACGATGACTCCCTCCACAGGCCAACCGGACGACGGCGCGCCACTGCCCGCCATCCGCTGCACGAGCATGCTGTCGGATGAGCCCGACGCGCAGGCCACGAGGGCGCCGCCCGCGCCGTCGGGGACGGCGACGGGAGACACCAATGGGCCTGTGGTGACGCCCGAGATCGCCTGGGCCCCGGTCGCGGGCCAGCCCGCTGCGGGCAGGCCGCCCGACGTGTAGCGCATGGCGAAGATATCAAGGGTGAAGTTGCGAAGGTCGGACCAGAAGACCATCACGTCTCCTCCCGTGAGGAGGGCAGCCGCCACGCCGTCCTGAGCGAAGGAGAAGAACGGGTCGGAGTGGACGACCGTGCCGGCCGCGGCCCATCCGGAGGCGAACCCGCCCCCG
>VBOS01000102.1 GCA_005893185.1 Candidatus Eiseniibacteriota bacterium | reverse complement strand
CCTTCTCCAGCAGGTCGACGTTGCGCTGCTTCTCCTCGATCACGAAGAACAGCGCATCGTCCAGCTCGTGCATGCGCTTGTCCCGCAGGTAGTCGAGCTCGACGCGCGTTGTGAGCTTCTTCAAGCCCGGCTGGTCGGACAGCAGCTTCGTGAAGCGCTTGTGCTTGGGAGCGCCGCGCTGGACCTGGAGAAGCTTCTCGCCCGCCGCGTATTCCTGCTGCGGGTCCTTGAGCAGCGCGTCGGCCTCGGACAGCAACTCGTTCACGAGCTGGGTCTGGGTCCGCACCACGCGGTCCACGAGCGGCTTCAGCTCGTCGAACGCCTGGTCACTGTGCTCCACCGGGCCCGAGATGATGAGCGGCGTGCGCGCCTCGTCGATCAGCACGGAGTCCACCTCGTCGACGATCGCGTAGGCGAACCCGCGCTGCACGCGGTGCTCGGGGCGCACCGCCATGTTGTCGCGCAGGTAGTCGAAGCCGAACTCGTTGTTGGTGCCGTACGTGATGTCGCATGCGTACTGGAGCCGGCGCTGGGGCGGATCCATGCCCTGCTGGATGCAGCCCACCGTGAGCCCCAGGAACCGGTAGATCTCGCCCATCCACTCGCTGTCGCGCCGCGCCAGGTAGTCGTTCACGGTGACGAGGTGGGCGCCGCGCCCGGTCAGGGCGTTGAGGTAGAGCGGCATGGTGGCGACCAGGGTCTTGCCCTCGCCGGTCGCCATCTCGGCGATCTTGCCCTCGTGGAGCATGACCCCGCCGATCAACTGGACGTCGTAGGGGATCATGTCCCAGCGGAGCGGGATCCCCACCACCGGCCACTCGCGTCCCACCAGCCGTCGGCACGCTTCCTTGACGGCGGCAAAAGCCTCGGGCAGGAGATCGTCGAGGGCCTGGCGCTCGGCGGCCAGGCGCTCCGCATCTTCGCTCACGCCTTCCAGCGTCTGTGCGATCCGGGCCTTGAATTCCGCGGTCTTGGCCCGCAGATCATCGTCCGAGAGCGCGCCGAAGCTCTCGGCCAACTCGTTGATCTGCGTGACGATCGGCTCGGCTCTGCGGACATCCCGCTCGTGTTTCGAGCCGAACAACGACTTGAGAAGGGACTCGAACATGCGCCTCAGGATAGTCGCAATGTCAAGCGGGAGCGTTTCGGGCGGGGTCGTGCCGTGCCCGACGCCGGGTCCGACGCACGGCGCTCCCCCCCGCTCCGGACGGGGAGGCGATCATGGACGTCGATGGCTCAGGCGATCCGAATGACGTGTGCCGCATCGGACCCTCGCTCGCCGGTCCGGATCTCGAACTCGACCCGCTCGCCCTCGTGCAGGGTGCGGAAGCCGCGACCCTGGATCGACGCGTGGTGGACGAAGAATTCCTCCAGCGCTTCCGATGTGATGAAACCGTATCCCTTCTGATCGTTGAACCACTTCACAGTGCCACGCATCATGTGACTGCGCCCTCCGTCGACGAAGAGTCTCACAACTCCGGGCCGATTCGAGCGAGCGCTGCGACCCCAGGGCCGCCGCGCCCTCAGGACCCGCAGGTTCCGCCCGCGCCGGACCCGAGGTCAAGTCATTTTCTGGTCTTCGCGCGCGTCTCCCCCGCCGGTCGCGCCTGGGCCGCGGTCCAGCGGACGTGAAGATCGCGGGCCTCGCCGTGCGCCGGATCCCGCTCGAGCACCAGGGCGAGCTGCTCCATCGCCTGGGTGCGCATCTCCAGCGCCTCGAGGGCGGCGGCCAGCCCCACGCGCGCGTCGTGAAACGCCGGGTTGAGCTCGAGCGCGCGCCCGAAGGAAGCCGCCGCGTCGTCCCAATGCCCCTGGGCGAGCTCGATGCGGCCCAGTCGCGCGTGCAGGTCCGGGTAGGCGGGGTGCTCGCCGATCGCCTGGTGCAGCTCGGTCGTCGCGCGCGCGAAGTCCTCGTCCTTCAGCAGCGAGTCGGAACGCGCGAGCCGCTGCCGCAACCCGTCCGTGGGGGACTCGAGCGCGCGCCCGAAGTGCGCATGCGCATCGTCCCACTCCCCCCGGTCCAACTGTTTCAACCCCGAGAGGAAGTCCTCCGACTCGTCGAGCGGGGCTTCGCGCGACAGCTCGCGCAGGGCCTCGAGCGCCTCGCCCAGGAATCCCTCGCGGGCGTCGAGCTGCGCCCGCTCGATGCGCGCCGCGACGTATCGCGGGTTGATCTCGAGCGCGCGGTCGAGTGCTTCGCGGGCCTCGCCGCCGCGCTTGAGAAGGAGCAGCACGCACGCGCGCCGGTAGTGCAGGTCGGCGTGCGCGGGTCGAAGCTCGAGCGCGCGCCCCAGAGCTGCAGCCGCGGTCTCGAGCTGGCCGGACGCCTGCGCGATGCGCGCAACTTCGGCGAGGGCGGCGGCTGCAGCTTCACCGTCGGTCCCCGAGCCGAAGCCCTCGTGCCCGACGCTCGCCATCGCGTCCGCGAAGCGTCCTTCGCGTGCGAGCCGCAAAGCGGACTCGAAGCGGTTGCGCGGCGCTTCCGCTGGACGCGGGCTCATGAGGGGCGGGCGCGGCGCGGAAGGGTTCGCAGGGTCATCCGGGCATCCCGATGAGCTTCATGACATAGCCGCTGAACAGGGTGATTCCGAGGTTGTCGTCGAGGGGTATCGGCAGGAGCTCGATCAGACTTGCGGCCACCGCGCCACACAAGACGGTGACCCATGGCAGGTGCCCGGCGCCGGCCAGGAAGGCCGCCCATGCCAGGCAGGCCGCGAACCCGGCCAGTGCCCCCTCGATCGTCTTCTTGAAGAGCCGCGTGCGCCCCCACGCCCTGCCCGCCATGGCGGCGAATGCGTCGCCCAGGACCGTGAAGCCGAGTGATGCGGCCGCCACCGGCTGGGGGAAGATCTCGATCGCCAGCAGCGCCGCCAGCAGCAGATACGTTGAGCCCAAGAGGCTCAGCTGCTCGTGCTCGCGGATCATCTCGCCGAAGAAGCGGCGGAAGAACTGCCGCACGCGCGGGGCATGGAGGCGCAGCAGGTCGAGCGTCATCGCGACCACCACCAGGACGATGAGCAGCGTGCGGAGCTGACCGCGCCCGCGCGGCCAGGGCAGGATCGGGTAAAGGAGAGCGACCGGCAGGATGATGAAGCCGAGATGGATCAGCTTGCGCCGCGCCTCGCTGAGGAAGCGCGGCGAGCGGAGGGGATCGGGGTCCGGTCGGGCGGGCGAGGCCGGTGGGGTCACCCTCCTATCCTATTCGAGCCCTGGCCCGGGCCGCGAGCCGCGCTCCGGGCCGGCGATGGCACCGCCAGCGGACGCGCGGATTCAATGGCGATTCGTCGCCTGAAGGCCTCAGGCCGCCCGACTCAGGGCGGCGTTCCGTCGCCTTCGGCGAGTCGCGGGGCCAGCTCGCGATAGGCGCTGCGCACGGCGATGATCTTCTTCACGTAGTCCTCGGTCTCGGGGAAGACGATCAGCTCGCAGAACAGCGCGTCCCCGAAGCGGCGCGAGAGCTCGATCCAGCGGGGCAGGACGCGCGCCGGACCGGAATTGTAGGCTGCGAGCGCGGCGGGCACGAGTCCATCGAAGCGTGCGAGCAGCCCGGCGAGGTAGCGCGCGCCGGCGCGCGTGTTGAGCGCGGGATCGAAGAGCGAGCTCTCGGCCGGGACGGCGCGTGCTCCGCCCAGCGTCGTGCGCGCAGTTGCGAGCATGAGCTGCATCAGCCCCAGCGCGTTGCTGCGCGATCGCGCTTCGGCGTCGAACCGGCTCTCCTGCCAGATGAGGGCGGACAGCAGCGCAACGTCGATCGCCGGCTGCGCCAAGCGCGCCGTCTGCACCCGCCACTGCACCAGCGAGCGATGCCCGGGGGGATAGATCCACGGCACGAGGCCCCACCGGCGGTCGTCCCCCGAATCGGCGGCGGCACCCAGGGCCCGCTGGGCGAGCCGGATGCCCTGCGCGATGCGCCCGGCCTGGAACGCGACCTGGGCCGCGCCGATCAGGCTCGTCGAGCGCTGGCCGGGCGGAATCGGGCAGAACAACGTGTCGCGCGAATCGCCCCCGGCCCAACGCAGCACGAGGTCCACGCCGTCGTCGCCGAGGCCGGACTCGACCAGCAGGGTGGCGAGCGTGAGGGCCGGCTCGTCCCCCACCGCAGGCGCGATCACGGTGCTCGCCCCCGGCCAGCCCCGGACGCCGAGCGTCTCGCGGGCGGCGGCGCTATAGAAGGAGTAGCCGGGTTGGGATGCCAGCCCCTTGAGCAGGCTGTCCGCGACGGCCGGCCGCGATCGGCGCAGCGCAATCGCGCGCCAGAAGCGCCCGGCATCGCTGTCCGCCCGTCCCCACCAGGTCGCTGCATCGCGCCCGTGGCCCTCGATGTACCACAGCAGTCCGGCGCGGAAAGCTGCGTCGGTCCCCCGTCGGCGCCCCAGTGCAGCCGCTCGCTGGTAATCGGAGCGCGCCTGGTGCCACCGGCCTTCTTGCTCGGCCTCGCGCGCCCGCTCCCACAGCGCCGTCTGGATCAGTGCTGTGTCGCGGCTCGCCTTCACCGCCTGCTCGTAGAGTCGCAGCGCCGGGTCGGGGCGGCGGGCGTCGCGCTCGACGCGCGCGCGCTCGAGCAGGCACTGCGCGCGCGCATCTGCGCCTGTGCCGAGCGGGCACGCAGCTGCCAGCGCGGCGGCGGCGGGCGCGTACTTGCGGGCCAGGCGCAACGCCTCCGCATACTTGAGGCCCGCGCGGAATCGGTCCGAAGCTGGTGCGAGCGCGTAGGCGCGCTCGAGCCGCCGCGCGGTCGACTCGCGATCGCCGCGCAGCGCGTCAACGTCCGCCAGATCGCGCTGATCCTGGTACCCGAGCGTGTCACTCCGCGCCACGGTCAGGCTCTCGATCAGCGCTTCAGCCTCGCTCGCAGGCGGCAGCGCAGGAGCCGTCCGCACCACCTGGCGACCGAGATCGAGGGCGCGCATCGCGAGCCAGGCCGCGCGCTCGAGGGCGCCCAGCTCGCGGCGCTCGAGCCCTGCAAGGATCGAGTCGCCGCGCGCGGGCGCGCCTCGCGCCTGCGCGCGCTGCGCGCGGCTGCGGACCGACTCCCACCGCCACAGGCCCGAGCCTTCCGCGAGCGCCGCCCAGCACGAGTCGGCCCGAGCTGTGTCGCCGGCCGCGAGGAACAGCGGCGCGGCGCGGCGCAGCGCGTAGAGCGGAAGCCCCGGCACTCCCGGCATGCTGAGCATGAGCCAGCGCCGTGCGAGCAGCGCCGAATCGCCCGGGGCCTCGGGCGATGCGAGCCGGCGCAGCGCGAGCGCGCGCCGCTCGTGATGGCGCGGAGAGGCCGCGGACCACGCGACGCGGCCCGAGTCGTCCACCGCAGGCGCCGCGGGATTCACCGCCCAGGTGTCGGCGGTGGCGACGGCGCTCGTGTCAGCCAGGTCCCTCCACAGCGTCGTGCCGGCTCCGGCCGCGCCTGCGCATGCGAGCGAGAACACTCCTGCAGCCAGCAAGGCGAGGATCATTCCCATTCTATCGTCGCAGGCGGCTTGCTCGTACAGTCGAAAACCACGCGGTTCACGCCGCGCACTTCGTTGGCGATGCGGCTCGCGACGCGCGCGAGCAGTCCGTGCGGCAGCCGCGTCCAGTCCGCCGTCATGCCGTCGCTCGAGTCCACAGCCCGCAGCGCCACCACGCGCTCGTACGAGCGCTCGTCGCCCTTCACCCCGACGCTGTGCACAGGCAGCAGCACCGCGAAGGCCTGCCAGGTGCGCGCGTACCATTTCGCCCGCCGCAGCTCCTCGATGTAGATCGCGTCGGCGCGCCGCAGCACATCGAGATCGGGCTCGTTTACCGCGCCCAGGATGCGCACGGCGAGCCCCGGCCCCGGGAACGGGTGGCGGTCCACCAGCGCGTCCGGCAGCCCGAGCGCGCGGCCCAGCTCCCGCACCTCGTCCTTGAAGAGCGAGCGCAGCGGCTCGACCAGCTTGAGATGCATGCGCTCGGGAAGACCGCCGACGTTGTGGTGCGACTTGATGACCTGCGCTCCCCAGCCCGCCGATGCGCTCTCGATCACGTCCGGGTAGAGCGTGCCCTGCGCCAGGAATTCGACCGGCCCGAGCTTCTTCGCCTCCTCCTCGAAGACCCGGATGAACTCCTCGCCGATGATCTTGCGCTTGCGCTCGGGATCCTCCACGCCCGCGAGACGCTCGAGGAATCGCGCGCGCGCGTCCACCACCGTGAGCTTGAGCCCGCGCTTTTCCCCCAGCTCGCGTCGCACCTCCTCCGCTTCGCCGCGCCGCAGGAGGCCGTGGTCCACGAGCACGCACCAGAGCCGCTCCCCCACCGCGCGGTGGCACAGGGTCGCCACCACCGAGCTATCCACTCCGCCCGAGAGCCCGCACAGCACGTGGCCCTCGCCGACCCGCGTTCGGATCTCCGTCACCGCCTGCCGGAGAAAGCCCCTCATGCTCCAGCCGCCTCTCAGGTGCGCGATCCCGAACAGGAAGTTCGAAAGCACCCGCCGGCCGTGCGGCGTGTGAGCCACCTCCGGGTGGAACTGGATGAGGTGGAACGGGTGCCGCTCGTGCATCGCTGCCGCGAAGGCGCAGCTCGATGTGTGCGCCACCCGCGTCCAGCCCGGACCCAGCGCGCGCACCTCGTCGCCGTGGCTCATCCAGGCGCGGAAGCGCTTCGGGACGCCTTCGAACAGTGGCGAGGCCCGGTCGCGCACGAAGGTCGCGGTTCCGTATTCGGCGCGCTCCGCCTTCTCCACCTGGCCGCCCATGAGCTGCGCCGTGGCCTGGAAGCCGTAGCAGATCCCCAGCAGCGGCTTCTCGAGCGCGTAGATGCCGGGGTCGGGAAGCGGCGCCTCCGCCCGATAGCCGCTGGCCGGCGAGCCGGAGAGGATGAGCGCCCCCGGCTTGCGAGCCGCGATCTCGCCCGCGGGCGCGGTCCCCGGCACGATCTCCGAGTACACGCCCAGCTCGCGCACCCTCCGGGCGATGAGCTGCGTGTACTGCGAGCCGAAATCGAGGATGAGGACGAGGGAGCGGGGCATTTAGTGTTCCACTAGTGCCGGAACTCCCTCCGGTCGGTGAAGAACATCGCCAGCCCGAGGCGGTCGCAGGCCGCGATCACATCGGGGTCGCGCATCGAGCCACCGGGCTGAACGATGGCGGAGACCCCGGCCTGGGCGGCGTGCTCGATGTTGTCGGCGAACGGGAAGAAGCCGTCGCTCGCGAGGGCTGCGCCCGTGAGGTCGTGGCCCGCGCGGCGCGCCTTCATCAGCGCCACGTCCACCGCGTCCACGCGGCTGGTCTGGCCCGAGCCCAGGCCGACGAGCGCGGTCCCGCGCGCGATCGCGATCGCGTTCG
>VBOS01000101.1 GCA_005893185.1 Candidatus Eiseniibacteriota bacterium | reverse complement strand
GTCGTCCGATGGACCTTCCTCGCCTTCGAACGCGCGCACGGCGTCCACGATGCGGCGCACCAGCGCGGCACACGGCTCGCACGCCCCCTCCCGCAGGGTCGAGACCAGCCGCTCTTCGCCCCACATCGCGCCGTCGGCGCGCTGCGCCTCGGTCACACCGTCGGTGAACAACACCAGCATGTTCCCGGGCGCGAGTTCGGCGACCCCCTGCGCGTAGGAGCTGTCCTCCAGCATGCCGAGCAGCAGACCGCCGGTTTCGAGCGTCGTCGTGCGGCCGTCGCGGGTCACGAGGTACGGAGGGTTGTGCCCGGCGTTGCAGTAGTCGATTCGCTCGCTCTGCGGGTCGAGCACGGCGAGGAACGCCGTGACGAAACGACCCGGGTCGATGCTGCGGTGGAGGAATCGATTCACGTGCCCGAACGCTGCCCCGGGCTCGGCGCCGCCGTCGAGCTGGGTGAGCAGCGCGGCGCGGAAGGCGGACATCAGCAGCGCGGCCGGCATCCCCTTGCCCGAGACGTCGGCGATCACGAGAGCCACCCGCCCGTCGGCCAGGACGATGTGGTCGTAGTAGTCCCCGCCCACCTCGCGTGCCGGCTCGCTGAAGCCCGCGATCTCGGCGCCCCTCACCTCCGGCGCCCGCTCCGGTAGCAGGCGCGACTGGATGCGCCGTGCCAGGGCCAGCTCGCTCTCCAGCCGCTGGCGCTCGCGCTCCAGCTCGCGGCCGCGCTCGAGCCCTTCCGCCATGCGATTGAAGGCCGCCGCCACGTCCCACAGGTCGTTGTCGCCTGCGACCACGATCCGATGATCGAGTCGTCCGGCCTCGAGCGCGCCGGCCCCCGTGCGCAAAGCAGCCGCCGCAGCGCTGATGCTGACGCCGAGCGTGCGAGCTGTGTTGATCGTCATCGCCAGAACTCGCGCGGCGACGATCACGAGGAGCACGAGCAGCACGAGCGGGATCACCGCGATCGGCGTGACCATGGGGTTGCGCACGAGACCTCCCAGCGCCACGGCCAGGTCCGTCTCCACGGACAGGATGTTTCCCGATCGTTGCCAACGGGTCCCATCCCAGATCCATCCCAGTTGCTCGGCGTACCCCGCGGTCGGCGACAGGCCGCCGTCGGCGATCTCGTCGAGCGCGCCGGTCGCGGTGTACGAGATGCGGCGAGCCGAACCGCCGGTGGTGCGCAGACGCGCGCCGATGCGCCGCGAGATGTCGTCGGCCATCGGCCCGCGCACCGGGATCAAACCGATCGCGGCGAGCGCTGTGTCGGAGGCGGCAACCGCGCGCGCGCCCACGTACGCGACGCCGCCGATCACGGCCAGCGTGGCACGGCCCGTCGAATCCGCCGTCCACTCCCTGAGCGCGGTGTCTCCCCACGCGACCTCGCCTGCGACGCGGGCCCAGGACCCGCGCCGCAGCCACGCGATCACCCGCTCGCCGCTTCGGGCCCGCATCAGCGCCAGGTCGGAGAGGCGGGATTCGGCATCCGCCGGGCGGGCAAGCGCGAGCGTGAGGTCCGCCTCGAGCCGCCGCTCCTCGCTCCGAAGCTCGCGGACCGCCGCCTGCGCGCGGTCGGAGGAGGCGCCGAGCCAACTCGTGGCGGCCCACAACGTGAGCAGCACCAGGGAGGGAACGATCGTGGCGAAGGCAAGCAATGCGAACAGCCGGTGGCTCACCTGTCTCTCGGCCAACGCCAGGATGCGGCCCATCCGCAGCAGGGTCATCGCTCCCGCTGTCACCCCCCCGAGGATGACCCCGAAACGCTCGAAACCCGGGAGGCCCTTACGGGTTCCCGCCAGCACCACGATCACCGCCGGGATCGCGAGGGACGCGATCGTGATCACCACGATGCGCAAGGGCGCGCCGGGACCCGTGATGAGGCGCGCTCCACGAAACCGCATCGTCAATGTGATCGCCACCATGAGGGCGATCAACAGCAGGAGCAGAGCTGGCTGTGGGAGCGCAACCTGTAGCCGTGGATCATCCCGCTGCTGCGCGAGCTCGGCATCGGCCTCGGCCCGCTCGCGCCGCTCGGCCGCGGGTTCTCCGCCGAGCATTGGTGCCTTCCCCGAGCCCAAGATCAGGTATCTACGTGCGAATCGGCGGGCCTACCCTGTGGATCGCAATGGCCAAGACATAGGACGAAAGGTGAAGGCACGGATCGCCATCGGGATGGGTCTGGTGCTCGCGACGCTCGGCGAGGGCGCTACAAGCGCGGCGGGTGCGCCGGCGTACATCGGTCGAGTGGCGGAGGCAGATGCAGCTTCGCTGGTCCCCGTCTCGGTGGCGACCCTCACCACCGGGCGCGCGGTGAGCGCCGGGGACGCGCTGCTGATCGCGATCAAGCTGCGCAACTCGCTGGTCGGCGGGATCGGCGCGACCGACGCGGCCGGCAACACCTATCGGGTGGACGTCGATCAGGGAGAGCTGGGTGTGGGTCGCACGATCGTGCTGTCGGCCACGCACGTGCGGGCGCTCGCTGCGGGCGCGACGATCCAGCTGACCTTCCCCCTGTCCGGCGCGTACCTGATCAGCGTGGACGAGTTCTCGGGTCTCGTCGCGCGGGACGCGGTTTCCTCGGCTTCGGGGAACGGCTCGACCTTCAATTCGGGGAAGGTACGGACGACCTCGGGCCCGGTCGAGTTGCTGTTCGGCGCGATGGGTGACGATTCCGGCGCGGCCCCCGGCTGGTCGGCCGACTGGACCGGGCTCCCCACGCTGACCCTCGACGCCGACCGTCTCGGCACAGCATACGAGGTCACCCGTTCGACCGACTCGTACTCGGCCTCGGGCTCGACCAGCGGATCCTGGATGGCCGGGCTCGTCGCCTACTACAACCCGGCGGATGAGGTGAGCGACCGCCCGCCGGTCGCGCGCATCTCCGTCGACCAGCTCCCGAGCCCGGCGCTCACGGTGCGCGCCGACGGCTCCGCCTCGACCGATACCGACTCCACCCCGATCGCGAGCTACCGATTCGATTTCGGCGACGGCTCGGGCGCGGTCACGACAACCGCCCCGCCCACCACCGCACAGCACACCTACGCCGCCGCCGGCACCTACACCGTCACCCTGATCGCGACCGACACCGGCGGCCAGGCTTCGAGTCCCGCCGGCGCCAGCATCACGGTCGCCCCGCCGGCGGTCGCGGTCTTCGCCGGCTACTTCGACACTCACCACCCGTACGATCTCAAGGAAAAGCCCGACCTCTGGAAAGATGCGCCGAGCGTCGTATTCGTCGGCAATCCCGACGCCGGCACATCCAACGGGTGGGACACGAGCGCGTTGCGGATCGACAACCTCTCCGCGACCTCGATCACGGTCGGGGCCACGGTCGACATCGGCGATTTTCACTACGCGCTCTGGAGCCCGCACACGGTTCCGGCGGGCGGGCGCCTGATCCTGGCGCAGACCGCGAAGGAGAACTTCGACGGATCCGACACCAACCCGGCGGGATGCTATAGCTGCACTCCCGACCTGTGCACGACCCGGGTCTCGCAGACGATCCCGGTCGTGCACGTGACAGTGAACGGGGTCAGGACGGACTACACCGACGACGGTCAGGTGCTGAACACGAACGGCGTGGACGCCTCCGGCTGCCCCGCGACCGGCACCCGCAACGACGAGTCCCATCCCTGGCAGCAGATCTACCCGGCCCGGCCGGGCGCGGCGGAGACAGAGTGGCAGGCGGCGGTTGCGCCCTCCGACGGGGCTCGCGGAACGATGGGACTGCCCGTTCCCAACCCCACGCATGGTGATCTCGCGATCCGCTTCACGATCCCAACGCGCGAGGCGGTACGCCTGGGTGTGTACGACGTGGCCGGTCGGCTGGTGGTCCCGGGCGTGGACCGCGTGATGGACCCCGCCGAGTACAACCTGCAGCTCCGTATCGCCGACCAGGCCCCGGGCGTCTACTTCCTCGCGCTCACCACGCCCGCGGGCACGACACGCCGCACGTTCGTCTACGTGCGGTGAGCGTGCCCTCCGGGCGGAGCCTCACCACGCGATGGTGAGCGGCGCGGCCTCCTGCTTCGCCTGGCTGCCCCAATGTTGGTTGGGCGGCATATCGGGCGCTCCCGCGGGCGGCGGGCGGTAGGCGGCGATCGCATCGAGCGCGGGGTCACGATGAGCGAGCCAGTCGCTCCACCTGCTGGAAGCCGGCAGGTCGGGCGCGATGAAGGGCCGGGGATCGCGCGGGTCGGACCCCTGCCAGAGCACCGTCGAGATGCGCACCACCAGCCCGCTCGCGGGCAGGGTCACGTGCGCGGGATCGCCGGGCGAATTGGGCGCCGACCCGGTCGGCTCGCCGACGAACAGCGCGTGCGTCTCGCGCTCCAGGTCGGCCGCCAGTGAGACCGCTGCCGAAAACGTGCCGCGATCGATGATCACGAACAGCCGTCCCGTGTGGTCGAGCGCCGGTCGCTGAATCAGCGAGTGCATGATGGGTTGATTCAGGTAGTTGTTACCGCCCCCGTTTCCCCGCAGGTCGATGACCAGCCGCCGGGAGCCGAGCGAATCGACGTGCGAGAACAACCGCGCGACGAACTGCGCCAGCGATTCCTTCCCCGGGTCGTCCGCGATCTCACGGATCCGAACGAACAGGGTCCGCGAGGTGTCCTCGATGTCGGCGAACGCGAACGGGCCGGCCAGGCTACGGGTGAGCGGCAGCGGGGCGCGGACATCGACGTCGGCCGGAATCCAATGGGCGGCCGAGTCCGAACGCTCGGCAGATATCGTGGCCTCGCGCCGTCGCCCAGCGCCATCCGTTCCCGTGAGGCGGAGCGGCGAGCCAGGCTCGCGTGCCACGCCCGCCGCGCTGAGATAGCCCGGCGAGGCCAGGAACACCGGCAGCAGATGGAGCGTCCACATCGAGTTGTCGGCCGGGATGAGCGGCGCGAGCGCAGCGACCACACGGGCCACGGGCTGGCCATCGATGCTGAGCACGCGCGTGCCCAGGAGGTCTCGATGCTCGGCGGTGGCCCCCACGATCCAGAGGCCGTCCGTGAACACCGCGAACTGGACGGGAAACCTCGCATCGAAGCCCGGGCCCGGCAGTGGCGTGAGAGTGGGACGGGTGTGCGAGGCCAGCTTGAGCTGGTCGAGGCGCGAGTGACCGTCCCCGAGCATGCCGATCAAGCGTGAGATCCCGGCCACCGCCTGGTCGTAGCGCAGTGCCGGGAGGCGCCGCTCGAGATCCGCGGCAGCTGAGTCCCACGAAGCTCGCCGATGCATGCGATACGGACGGGGGTGGATCGAATCGACAGCTGCGACGAGAAATTGCGCGTCCCCGCCCCACGTCGCTGGATCGAGGGTTCCCGCGAATGCGCATGCAGGGCACTGGACGACGAGCAGGGCGGCGAGCGAACCGCATGGGAAAGAACCGGTTCATGGGGAGCTCCTCGAGGCGCGGGGTTCCTGGGACTACGCGCCGCGCTTTGATAAGTTGCCGCGCGTGGCCATCCAAGGCGTCACGCCCATTCTGAATGTCACCGATGTCCCGCAGAGTCTGGCCTGGTTCGAATCCCTGGGCTGGAAGCGGGGATTCACATGGAACGACGGCGGAATGATCGAAGGCGCTGGCGACCGCAATCCCCGCGGCGAGGCGCAGTTTGCCAGCGTCTGCTCGGACGAGGCCCAGATCTTCCTGTGCCGAAACGGGCAGGGCTCGCGGGGCACCATCATGCCGCGCTGGCCGGGCGACGATGCGACCGATGGCGTATGGATGAGCTGGTGGGTCGATTCGGTCGATGCGCTCGACGAGCTGCACACGAGAGCGATCTCGCTCCGCTACCTCGTGACGATGCCGCCGACGAACAAGCCGTGGGGCGTTCGCGAGTTCCATCTCCGCCACACCGACGGGCACATGTTCCGGATCAGCTCGGGGCTCGACCGCTGACCCAAGTCGGTGGGTTCTCGAAGCCACTCGGCCGCCGGTCTCATGGTGATAGAATCACGTCCGGCCGGCGCTCGGCCCATCGGCCGCCACCACGGCGCCTCGAGCGCTTCGCATGGACCGGCACACGAGATGGCGCTGCCCGACTCGCAGGATCGGTAGCGCCGCGGAGTCCGCTCGATGAGCCAACGGAACGATTCCAGCGTGATGGCCTGGGCCGCGGCGATCTCGGCCGTCGCCATGATCGCCCATCTGAACGGCGGGAAGGCGATCCGGGACGCCCTGTACCTCTCGAACTACCACGTCAGCTGGCTTCCCTGGATGATGATCGTGACGGCCCTCGTCACGATGCTCGTGACCCTGGCAGCTTCGAGCGCGATGCGCAGGTTCGGCCCGGCCCGCGTCGTTCCCGCGGCCTATTTGGCGAGCGCCGGGCTGCACCTGGTCGAGTGCGGGTTGCTCGGATCTCCGAACCGAGGGGCGGCGGCCGTCGTCCTCTACCTCCATATCTCTGCCGCTCCGGTCTTCATCTCCGGCTTCTGGTCCATCCTCAGCGAAGGCACGGATCCGCGCGCCAACCGGCGACAGATGGCGCGAGCTGCGTTTGCGGGAAGCGTCGGCGGCGTAATGGGCGGGGTGCTTGCCTGGTCGGGCGATCTCGCCGTCCGGCTGCTCGTGCTCGCGGGACTGGATCTGATCTGCGCCGTGGCCACGTTCACCCTGGGCGGTAGCCGCGGCGACGAACGGGCACTTCCGGAGGGACCGGCGGTGGATGCGAGCCCGTCGAGCATGCTGTCCGGACGCGGCATGTTTCGCAGTGCGCCCTACCTCGGCTACCTCGCGATCGCGATGGCCCTTTTCGCCGCGAGCGCGGCGCTCCTCGAATACTGCTTCAAGGCCCAGGTTCAGTCGAGCTTCCCCGCTCAGGCGGACCTCCAGAAGGTGTTCGCCAAGTTCTATACCTCGACCGCGCTCGCGTCCCTCCTCGTCCAGTTGGTCGTCTCCCGGTGGGCATTGCGCCGCATCGGACTCGTGCCGACAGCTGCTGCCCTTCCGGCCGGAGTCGTGCTGACGGGCGCCGGGGCGCTGGTCGCGCCCGGCCTGACGACCGCTGCGATTGCCCGCGGATCCGAGTTCGTGATCCGGAACTCGCTGTTCCGGTCCGCGTACGAGCCCCTCTTCAACGCGATCCCCTCACGCCTCAAGAACGCGTCCAAGGCGATGGTGGATGTCGGCTGCTACAAATTGGGCGACATCTTCGGCGCGAGCGTGGCGAAGGCCCTGCTCGTGTTCGGCGCTCTGGTGGCGGCCCGCCTGCAGCTGATCTCCGCGATCGCGCTCTCGGCGGGCGGGCTCGTTCTGGCGCGACTCATCCACGTCGGTTACCAGGAGACCCTGAGGAAGAACTTGGCGGCGGGAGGCGTGACGATCCCCATCG
>VBOS01000526.1 GCA_005893185.1 Candidatus Eiseniibacteriota bacterium | reverse complement strand
ACGCGGCCTGGTAGGGCTTCCAGCGCGCGGGAGCGTCGGGGTAGCGCACGGTCTCGGCTGACACGCGCGTTCCGGGGGCCGCCATCGCGACCGCCTCGCGCAATGAGGGCGCGTGCGCGGCGTGCGCGGCCACCCGAGCCGCGGCCGCCGAGTCCGCGAGGGTCGTCACCAGCAGCTCGACGGAATCGAGCCTGTGGAACAGCTCGCGGCTCCGCTCGTATGCCTCACGGACGTCGTCGGGCGTGGCCTCGACGCCATGCGCGATCTCGGTCTCGTAGTAGAGGTCGAGCACCATGCCATCCACGCGCCGGTCGATCCTGCGCAGCGTCTCGGGCTCCTCGTTCAGGCGCCGTCGCTTCGCCTCGATCAAGACCAGGCGCCGGATCACCGCGTCCTCGATCCAGTTCTCGATCGCGGGGATCATCGCGATGTTCGGCCGCTCGCGTCCGTACTCGCCGAGATCGGTGATCGCCTCTCCCAGCGTGTAGACGCTGTCTGCTTGGCCCGCGCGGTAGCGCGCCAGCACCATCGCGCGTTGTGCTGCGTCGGGGCTCTCGAGATCGTGGTGGCCACTGTCGCCCGCGGCCTGGTTGAAGTACGTGAACATGCCCTGGGCGCCGCCCGGCTCGAGCCGCACGTCGTAGGCGTCGCGCAGCTCCTGCTGCGCGCGCAGTCGTAGCGCGCGCACCTTGCGCTGACGGATCATGTCGCGGAGGATCGTGCGCTGCAGGTCGAGCGGCCGCTGCGCGCGCTCCTTCCGGTCGAGCACCTCGATGAGGAACCAGCCTTCTCCCTGTGTCTCGAGCGGGCCGATCACCGTGTGCAGCGGACCTTCGCGCAGGTACTCGTCGAGCGGCGGGACGAGCGAGCCGGGAGCGAGGTAGCCGAGATCGCCGCCGGGCGGGGCGCTACCCGGTCCGCCGTAGCGGTCCGCGATCTCCTCGAAGCGCGTCCCACGCGCGAGCTCGGCGGCGGCAGCTTTGGCGGCGGCGCGGTTCGGGCAGGCGATCACGCGCACGTGGGCGGTGCGGTCGCGCCAGGCGTAGAGCTGCTCGACCTCGGCCTCGCTCACCGGAACGTCGGCGGGCACCAGCCTGCGGTTGAGAGCCTGCCGCGCCTCATCGTTCTCGATCGGCGCACGCGCCGCCTGGATGGCGGGCTGCCGGTAGAGCCCGATGCGATCGGCGTCGCACAGGACGAGCGCGGCCTGCACCAGGTCGCCGAGCAGCAGGGCCTTCGCGCTGTCCGGAGGCTCCGCATACTGATCCTGCTTGTCGCGCGCGACCTCGACGAAATCGTCGACGGTGATCGTTCGGTCCCCCACACGCGCGAGCACGCGCGAGGGGTCGGCGCCGCATCCGGAGAGCGTGAGCGCGAGCAGGGCGGCCAACAGCGCTCTCGCGGCAGGGCGCGGGCGCGGTGGGAAGCGTTCGATCATCGGGCGCGGGGATCCTCGAATGGCGGGCAGGGCGGGAACGTTAGTGCACGCCTCCGGCCCCCGCAAGGCCGCCGGACACGATCGCGGCGCGGACTACTTCTTGATGAACGTCCCGGCCCGAAGCTCCGCGTACGCCTGCCGCAGCTCGGCCTCGGTGTTCATCACGATCGGGCCGTACCAGGCCACGGGCTCCTCGATCGGCGTTCCCGACACGAGCAGGAAGCGGATGCCGCGGTCGCCGGCCTGCACCGTCACCTCGTCGCCTGCGTCGAACAACACGAGCGAGCGGTCTCCGGCCTGCTCGCGCACCACGTTCTCGACCGGGCCCGGCTGGTCGGTGAGGACGCCGAGCGGCGGCGAAGCGTCGCGGAAGCTGCCGCTGCCCTCGAACACGTAGGCGAACGCGTTGCGCCGCGCGTCCACCGCGAGCGTCTTTCTTCGCCCCGCCGGCACGGACACGTCGAGATAGGTGGGATCGGCCGCGATGCCGTCCACCGGCCCCTTCTTGCCCCAGAAGCTGCCGCACACGACGCGCACGCGCGTGCCGTCGTCGTCCACGATCTCGGGCATGTCCTTCCCGCCCACGTCCTGGTAGCGCGGAGTGGTCATCTTGAGCGAAGAAGGCAGATTCGCCCAGAGCTGGAACCCGTGCATCCGCCCGGTGGGATCGCCCTGCGGCATCTCCTGATGCAGGATCCCGCGCCCCGCGGTCATCCACTGGATGTCGCCGGCTCCGAGCTGGCCCGAGTTCCCGAGGCTGTCGCCGTGAAGGACGGTTCCGGCGAGCACGTACGTGATGGTCTCGATGCCGCGGTGCGGGTGCCACGGGAAACCGGCGATGTAGTCGGCCGGCCGCTCGTTGCGGAAATCGTCGAACAGGAGGAACGGGTCGGTCTCCGCCGTCTCGCCGAAGCCGAACGCGCGCCTGAGCTTCACGCCCGCGCCCTCGAGGGTGGGAACGGACTCGATGATGCGCTTCACGGGACGGATCGACATGGCGTCACCTCACGGGCTGGCTCGAGGGAGGGTGCGGCGCGCGGACTCACCGGCCGCGCGCCGCAGACAAATGAGATGCCGGGACTCCCAGGAAGGGTTCCGGGCCGCCCGCGGACCCCGTCGGGCGCGATCGCGCCGCTACGGCGACCAGGTGAGGCCACCCACGAGCGCGACCTCGTCGAGCCCGCGGAAGTCCCCGCTCGAGAAGCGTCCGAGCCCGTGCTCCCCGAGGTCCGCCGATCGTGACATCCGCAGCGCGATGTCGGTGCCCACGACGCTCGCGATGCGCGCGCGGAATCCCGCGCTCAACTCGATGCCGGGCAGCGCGCTGCGAAACGAGTCGGTGTGCGTCGCGCGCGCGCGCCACGCCCCGGTCAGCATGTCGTAGCCTTCGTGGTCCACGGTGCTCTCCTCCCATCGCGAGACGAAGAGCGCGGGCAGGATCTGCATGTACGGCCCTGCCGATCGCGCAGCGTCGGACCCCGGCTGGATCCGCAGGCCGGCGCCGAGGGTGAAGTACTCGGCGCGCAGCGAGCCGGTCGTGGGAGGCGTCTCGGGGATGCCGACCAGCCCGAGAGTCTGCTCGTACCCCCGGTAGCCCCCTTCGATGACGAGCGATGTGTGCCGCGTCAGCGCGCGCAATCCCGAGGCGTTGAGGGAGAGGCCCGGGCCGAACGACGCGGGATAGCTCCCGAAGTCGTGCGTGTCGAGCCGGTACTGATACCTGACGCTGGTGCCTACTGCGATCGAGTAGGTCCAGGGCTGGCCCGCACGGGCGGCGCCCGCGGCAAGACCGAGGACCACGATGGTGAATCCGGCAGCGTGAGTGAGCGGGCGGGC
>VBOS01000100.1 GCA_005893185.1 Candidatus Eiseniibacteriota bacterium | reverse complement strand
AGCGCTACCTGGGCGTGGATCTCCCGAGCTCGCGCTTCCTCGGCCAGCGGCCGCCGGACGTCTACGCGCGCGCCGAGGCTCTGCCCTTTCGCGCCGGGTCGTTCGACACCGTGCTCGGGCTCTCGATGCTCACCTACCTGCGCGAGCCGGCCGAGCCGATCGCCGAGGCGCATCGCGTGCTTCGACCGGACGGCATGCTGCTGCTCGAGTTCACGCAGATGGCCCCGCTCCACGACGAACCGCACGACTACTTTCGGTTCACGCGCTACGGCGCCGCGCATCTTCTCGAGCGCGCGGGATTCGAGCCGCTCGAGTTCATCCCGATCGGCGGGCTGATGAGCCGCGTCGGGCTCTCGGCGATCGCGGCGCTCAACCGCGTGAACCGCGGCCCGCTGCGGGTGATCACCGAGTTGCCGGTGCGGATCCTCTACGTCGTGCTGCAGGTCGTGTTCGAGGGGCTCGACCGGCTGCTCTTCGACCCGCGCGAGGTGCTGGCGCACTTGGTCGTGGCGCGGAAGAAAGAGCGGCGCGACTCCCGGGGCGGGCCGCGCCACGATCCGAGGGCGCCTTCGAGCGAATGAGGTCGCCCCCCGGAATCCCGCAACCCCTTCGACGACAACACGCGGAGGCGCGTCTGTTGACCGTTTCTTCACACGGATGCTAGCCTTCGGTTCGTGAGTTCCACTTCTGGTGCCGCGCTCTCGCCGGCCCTCCGCCTCCTCCCGCTGGTGCCCTCGTCCCGCACTGACTTCGTAGCGTAGTCCCACGCGCGCCCGCCATGGCCATCGATCCCATTCCCCAGGTCGGCATCAGCAAGATCATCGGTCTGCTCGAGGTGCTCGACGACGCAGGCGGCCGCTACGACGTCTTCCGGCTGGCCCGCGACATCAATTACGAGTTCGGAGAGATCCTCAAGGTCATCAAGGCCGCCGAGATGCTGGAGCTGGTCGTGACGCCGGGCGCCGACGTGGTCATGACCGGCGCGGGAAGCGCGCTGCTGCGCGCGCGCGTGAACCAGCGAAAGAAGCTGCTCAAGGTGCAGCTCAAGAAGATCCCGCTGTTCCGCACCGTGGTGGAAGCGCTCAACCGCAGCGAGGAGCATCGCGCCGACGCCGACGCGTTCCGCGAGATCTTCGCCCTGCACCTGCCCGCGGAGGATTCGGACGCGCTCCTGCGCACCGTGATCGACTGGGGGCGCTACACCGAGCTCCTGGGCTACCGGCCGGACGAGGAAGAGGTCTACCTGGACCAGGCGGAGTAGGGGAGCGGGAGATCCCGAGCGGCCGGCTCCCGGCGGCGCGGGGGGCGCCGACGGAAGCTACTTCACGTTCGCCGTGTAGACCACGCCGTTGTCGCCGTCCACCTGCATGGTGTGGCGCTGCACCATGGGGCCCCTCGGCACCATGCCCCCGCGCCAGCGCATCTCGCCCATCTTCTCCTTGTACTCCCACTCGAGCTGAAACGCCGCATCGTTCGCCACCTTGAACGGGAAGACGGCCTTCTGCTCGTTGGGAAGCTCCTCCTTGACGAAGGTCTGGCCGTCCACGGTGAGGCGGACGCGCTCCATGGTCAGCCCGGTGGCGTTGACGACAACTGCTTCGTGGCCCGGAGTGTGGCGCACGAGGTCGGGCCAGTGCTTCCAGCCGAACCAGGCGGCCAGGGCGAACAGCAGGAAAACGATCAGCCGCTGCATGGTTCCCTCCACGGGGGTTCCGGCATCCTGCCGGTCCGGCCGAACGTAGTCCGGGGCAGGCTGCGACGCAAGAGTTGTCGGCGCTTCGCGGGAGTTTCGGAAGTGGGTTTTTCTCCCGTTCGACGCGCGCTACTCGGTCAGCAGCGGCCCTTCGCCGCGCTGGCCCTTGGTCTCCTCCGAGAGACGCGGCGCGGCCGGGATCTCGGGCGTGCGCCGGAACGCGAGGTAGAACGTGGAGGCTGCTGTCGCGTACAACGCCGCCGTGAAGTAGAACGGCACGGCGTAGCCGAACCTCTGGATGATGAGCCCGGCGAGCGTCGCGCTGACCGCCCAGCCCACGTTCCAGAGCAGGTTCATGACGCTCGTTGCGCGCGCGCGCAGGCCCGACGGCAGCGCCTCCATGATGAAGGTCTGGAGCAGCGGAGTGGAGGCCTGCATGAGCGTGGCGCGCAGCCAGAAGGCCACGACCGCGATCCCGAGGTGGGATTCGGCGCCGAGCGTCACCAGAAAGGGCAGCGAGAGGAGCTCGGACACGACGGCGGTTCGCATCTTTCCGAAGCGTCGCGCGACCGCCGGGCCGAGCAGGGCGGCGAGGGCTGTGAGGACCTGGGCGAGCGAGAAGAAGAGCCCGATCTGCCCGCTGGAGCAGCGAAACCGGCTCTTGAAGTAGAGATTCATGAACGGGATCACGAGCCCGGCGCCGGAGCCGATCAGCGCCGCGTTGAGCGCGATCGGGAACAGCCGCCGCGCCGCGTCCGGGGGGACCGGCTCGTCGGCGCGCTGGAGCGGTGTTTCGACCAGGCCGCGGAGCCGGAGCAGCGGCAGCGCCGCGCTCCAGCAGAAGGCTGCGCCCAGGAGCAGCACCGCGCGGTAGGCGTGCAGCAGGTCGGGCCGCGCAGCGTGCGGCAGCGCCATCGCGACGCGCGGGAGCCATCCGCCGAGCGCGCTGCCGGCGACGCCTGCGAGCAGGGCGGATGCGAAGAACGCGCTGAAGAGATGCGTGCGCTCCCGCGCCGTCGAGTGCTCGGTGATGAAGGGCGCCGCCGCGATCGCGAGCATGGCCTGCCCCGCGCCCGCCACGAAGCTGGCGGCGAGAATCGGAGCGGGTGCGAGCACGCTCGCGCGCACCACGAAGCCCGCGCCGTCCAGGACGGCGCCCAGCACCAGGCAGCGCCGCCTACCCCAGCGCTCTGCGAGCACGCCGGCAGGGAGCGCCGTGAGCGCGAGGCCAAGCGCCACGACCGAGACCGCCGTGCCCACGAACGACTCCTGGTAGCCGCCCTCCACGAGGTAGAGGTTGTAGAGCACCGACATGATGCCGTGCCCGGTCCAGGCCAGGAACTCCGACAGCAGGTAGAGCCGCGCCGGGCGCGAGAACGCGCGGGCGGCGGCGCGGAAGTCGTCCAGTGCGCGGGCGAGAGGGCTCATCGGGCTCCAATGCTCACGGCGGCTCTTAGGGAGCCGCCGCGGGCGACGCAATCGGGGTGTCGGTGCCTGCCGTGGCTTCAGGCGATCGTTTCGGCCTCCAGCGGTGCCGAGGGGCGGGCCACCTTCGGCTCACGCACGCGGATGATGGGCTCGAACGCTGCGGGCGTGATCGCGATCAGCACCCGCGCAACTTCCGACCCGCAGTTCTCGACCGCGTGGGGGAGGCGCCCATCGTAGTGGCAGGAATCCCCGGTCTCCAGAACCAGGCGATGCTCTCCGCACACAACGCTCACGCGGCCTTCGAGGCAAAGCATGCACTCCTCGCCATGGTGATAGTGGCGCTTGTCGCCCGCCGACATGCCGGGCGGAAGCTCGGCCAGCATCATCTCGAGGTTGCGCTTGGGCTGGGCCGACAGCACCTCGACCTTGGAGGTGTTCCCGCCGACGTGGACGCGCGGACGCTCCCGGACCCGCACGACGTGGAGCGCCTGCTCCTCCTCCACGACCAGGTAGGCCACAGAGGTCTGCAGCGCGAAGGCCAGGTCGCGCAGCGTGGCGAGCGAAGGCGAGGTCCGCCCGTTTTCCACCTGGCTGATGAAGCCCTTCGAGAGCCCGCCCGCCGCAGCGAGCTGCTGAACGGTAAGCCCCCGCCGGAGCCGCAGATCGCGGATTTTCCTGCCGAGAAGCAAGGGGACCTCCCGCGGGCGCGGCCGATGCGAATGACGACCATTGAGATTAGGCCAGGTTCAGGTCTTTGTCAAGGATTCGCGGCTCGTCCACGTCCTCCGGCGTCCAGATCTTGGGATCGGCCGGCCGCGCGTGCCGCGCCCCCAGGTATTGAAGCTCGTAGAGCCGCGAGTAGATGCCCTTGAGCGCGAGCAGCTCCGCGTGGGTGCCCGTCTCGCGCACGCGCCCGCGGTGGAGCACGACGATGCGATCCACGTCCTGGATGGTCGAGAGACGGTGCGCGATCACGAGACAGGTGCGGCCCCGCATGAGCCGCCGCAGCGCGTCCTGGATGAGGCTTTCGGTGAGCGTGTCGACCGATGATGTGGCCTCGTCGAGGATGAGGAGCCGTGGGCTGCGCGCCAGGGCGCGCGCGAACGCCAGGAGTTGCTTCTGCCCGGATGAGAGCGTGGCGCCACGCTCCCGCACCGCTGCGTCGTAGCCGCCCGGCAGGCGCTCGATGAACTCGTGGGCGTGCACTTCGCGCGCTGCGCGCTCGAGCTGCTCACGCGACAGCGCGCCGTCGCCCAGGCGCAGGTTGCTCTCGACGGTGCCGGAGAAGAGGAACACGTCCTGCATCACGAGGCCGGTATGACGGCGGAGCCACGCTGCATCGTCGTCGCGAAGGGGCTGGCCGTCCACGCGGATCACGCCGCGCTGCGCCGCGTAGAAGCGGAGCAGCAGGTGGATGAGCGTGGTCTTGCCTGCGCCGGTCGCGCCCACGATCGCCACCTTCTCGCCGGGCTCGACCGTGAACGAGACGTCCTCGACCACCCAGTGGGGCTCACGATAGGCGAACCACACCCGGTCGAACTCGATGCGGCCCTCGAACGAACGCGTCAGCGGGAAGCGGGGGCGGCCATCACGCTGCGCATGCGTCTCAGCCACGACGGGGCTCGTCGGGTCCGCCGGCGTGTCGAGCAGGCCGAAGATGCGCTCGGCGGAGGCCATCGCCTGCTGCAGGATCGTGTACTTCTCGCTGAGGTCCGAGATCGGGCGGAAGAAACGCTGCGTGTACTGGATGAAGGCGACCAGCGTCCCCAGGGTGATCCCGGTCCACATCACCTGCCGGCCTCCGTACCAGATGATGAGCGAAACCGCGAGGGCCCCGACCTGCTCGAGCACGGGAAAGAGGAGCGCGTGCTGGAAGACCGCCTGGAGGTTGG
>VBOS01000525.1 GCA_005893185.1 Candidatus Eiseniibacteriota bacterium | reverse complement strand
TTGAAAGGGATCGCCATGCCACTGCCGGCGCTGGACTCCCACGACGTCCAGGTGGCCGAGCAAGATGAGCGGTCGCTTCCGACCGCTGCCCTTCAGACGCGCGACGAAGTTGCCGCGTCCGGGCGCAGCTTCGAACGTCCTACCCTGGATGCCCTCGCGCGCGAGCCGCGCCTCGAGATAGCGGGCCGCATCGAGCTCGCGCCCGGGCGGGTTCGAAGATTCGATCGCGATCAGCTCGGAGAGCAGCGTGCGGCATTCGGCCACGGCGTCGGGCCAATCCGGCTCGCGCCGCGCCTCGAGGGGCCCGGGGAATGAGGTGGGCGCGGAACCGCTGGGTTCGGGAACGGACATGGTATGCGTATGATAGCTCGACCGGCAGGTTCCAAGCATCGGGATTCGACATGGCGACTGCCCGGGCGCGTCACCAGGATCCACGTGCTTCCAGCGGTTGAGAATCGGCCCGCTCCGGTGGATATTTCCGTGGCCGTGCACCGGAAAGGGGGAGCCCAGATGTCCATCCCGTCCGCAGGGATCGATTCCGGAGCCGTCGAGAAGCTGCGCGCTCGCTTTCACGGAGCGCTGCTGCGACCCGGCGAGGACGGATACGAAGAGGCGCGCCGCGTCTGGAACGGCGAGATCGACCGGCGTCCCGGGCTCATCGCGCGGTGTGCGGGCCCGGACGACGTCGCCCTCGCCGTGCGCTTCGCGCGCGAGCGGGACCTCGCGGTCTCGGTCAAGGGCGGCGGCCACGCGGTCGCCGGCTACGCCGTATGCGACGCCGGTCTCATGATCGATCTCTCGCTCATGAAGGCGGTGCGCGTGGACACGGCCACCCGCACCGCACGCGCGGCCGGCGGCCTCCTGTGGAGCGAGCTGGATCGGGCCACGCAGTCCCAGGGGCTCGCGACCGTGGGCGGCGTCATCAGCCACACCGGAGTCGCGGGACTCACGCTCGGCGGCGGGCTCGGTCACTTGATGCGCAAGCACGGGCTCACGGTGGACAACCTGCGCGCGGTGGACCTGGTGACGGCGGACGCCGAGCGCGTGCGCGTGGACGCGGCATCGGAGCCGGAGCTGTTCTGGGGCCTTCGGGGCGGTGGAGGCAACTTCGGGATCGCGACCGCTTTCGAATTCCAGCTCCACGGCGTGGGGCCGATCGTCCTCGGCGGCCCGATCTTCTGGAAGCTGAGCGACGCGCCCGATGTGCTGCGGTTCGTCCGCGAGTGGGCGCCCACAGCTCCGGACGATCTCGGCATCACGCTGTTCGCGCGGCTCGCGCCTCCGAATCCGTTCCTGCCGCCCGAGCACTACGGGAAGCCGATCGTCGGCATGCTGCTCGTCTGGGCGGGCGATCCGGCGTCCGGGCAGAAGGCGATCGCGCCGCTACGGGCGATCGCGACGCCGATCGCGGATGTGGTGCGGCCCGTGCCCTACCTCTTTCTCCAGGGAATCTTCGACGGCGGGGCGCCCCACGGCATCCACTATTATTGGAAGTCGCATCGGCTCCCAAGACTCACGGACGAGGTCATCGACGCCGTCGTCCAGCGGGTCGAATCGATCACATCCCCGCTCTCCCAGATCAGCGGGTGGGCGGTCGGCGGAGCGGTGAGCCGCGTCCCGCGCGACGCGAC
>VBOS01000524.1 GCA_005893185.1 Candidatus Eiseniibacteriota bacterium | reverse complement strand
CACGGTCGCGACGCCGACGGTGGCCCACCGCGCGGCCGTGGAGCGGGCCGCGAGCCGGAAGCGGCACGTCCTGGTGGAGAAGCCGATGGCCACGACGCTCGAGGAGGCCGAGTCCATGCGCGCCGCCGCCGCCCGCGCCGGCGTGTCGCTCCAGGTCGGACACGTGGAGCGCTTCAATCCCGCGCTCATCGCAGCTCGGCCCCACGTGTCGCGTCCCAAGTTCATCGAGGCCCATCGCCTGGCGCTGTTCCAGCCGCGCTCGCTCGACATCGACGTGGTGTTCGACCTCATGATCCACGATATCGACATCGTGCTGAACTGCGTTGGCACCGTCCCGGATTCGATTTCGGCGGTGGGCGTGGCCGTGCTCTCGGAGAACGAGGACATCGCCAACGCGCGGCTCGAGTTCGCGGACGGCTGCGTGGCGAACCTCACAGCCAGCCGGGTCTCGCAGGAACGCCTGCGGCGCATCCGCTTCTTCCAGTCCGACACCTATCTCTCGGTGGACCTCTTCGCCCGCGAGGCCGATCTGCTGCGCGTGGATGCGGCCCGGTTGCGGGAGTCGCGGTCCGACCCGGTGGCAGCGGCGGCCGCGATCCGCCGCGGAAAGGTCGAGGTCGGGGAAGGGGAGCCGCTGGCGCTCGAGCTCGCAGCTTTCCTGCGGTCGCTGCGCGGGGAGGGCGCAGGAGCCGCTCCCGCCGAGGCGGGGCGCGACGCTCTGCGCGTGGCCGAGCGGGTGCAGGCGGAGATGAAGCAGCGGACGCGGCGGTGGACGACGCGGCCCAGCGTCGTTTCCTGATCGTCGCCGGCGAGCCGTCGGGCGACGCGCACGCCGCGCGCCTCGTGGAATCGCTCGCCGCGCACGGCCCCTGCCGCGTGCGCGGGGTCGCGGGGCCCGCGATGCGCGCCGCCGGCGTCGAGCCGGTCGTTGCGATGGAGTCGCTCGCGGTCATGGGCTTCGCCGAGATCGCAGCGCGCCTGCCCGCGCTCCTGAACGCGCGAGCCCGGCTGCTCACCGAGAACACGCGCCTCGCCCCGCACGCCGTGGTCCTCGTGGATTACCCCGGATTCAATCTCCGCATCGGGCCGGAGCTCAAGCGGCGCGGCGCCCGCGTCTTCTACTACATCGCGCCCCAGGTCTGGGCCTGGCACGCGGAGCGCGCCGCCGCAATGGGACGCTGGGTGGACCGGCTGGCGGTGGTGTTTCCGTTCGAGGAGGAGATCTTCCGCGCCGCGGGAGTGGCCACCACTTTCGTGGGCCACCCGCTGCTGGATGCGCTCGAGCCGGAAGTGGACGATGCCACGCTGCGCGCAGAGCTCGGAATCCCGCGGGACGCGCCGCTGCTGGGGCTCCTGCCCGGCAGCCGAGCGCAGGAGGTGCGCCTGCTGCTCGAGCCGCTGTGCCGAGCGGCTGCGCTCCTCGCCCGCGACCGCCCGGCGCTCGCGGCGGTGGTGGCAGCAGCGCCCGGCTTGGCGGATGCGATCGCGAAGCCGGCGGCGCGATACGGCGTGCGCGTGGTGCACGGCCGCACGCACGCCGTCCAGAAGCACGCAACGGTGTGCGCAGTTGCATCGGGCACCGCCACGCTCGAGACGGCGCTGTTCGGCACGCCGCTCACCGTGGTCTACCGCGTGGGCCGCATCAACTACGCGATCGCGCGGCGTCTCGTCCGCCTCTCGCACATCGGGCTCCCCAACATCGTGGCCGACGAAGATGTGGCCCCCGAGCTGGTACAGGGAGCGCTCACGCCCGAGCGGCTGGCCGCGAGCCTGGCGCCTTGCCTCGACGATCCGCGCGAGCGCGCTGCGCGCAGCGCGGCGCTGGCCGTTGTGCGCAGACGTCGGGGCGGCCCCGGGGCGTCGCGGCGCGCCGCCGACCTCCTGTGGGCACTGGCCGCGTGACCGGCGCGCGCGCTGCGACGGCGGGCGGAGCGCCCGGCCCGTCGCGCAAGCTGCGGCGGCCGGGCTCTGAACGCACCCTCCGCGCCGGAGCGCTGCGCGCTTGAGCGGCAGCCGCTACCCCTGGTGGCTCGAACCGGCTGCGGCCGCGGGAGCTGCTCTGGTGCGGCTCCTGGGCCCCACCTGGCGCCTGGACCGCAGCGGCCTCGCAGCGTTCGAAGCGGCGATCTCACAGGGCCGGAGGTGTATCTTCGCCGTCTGGCACGCGCGGGTCCTGCCGCTGGCGTGGACCCACCGTAGCCGCGGGATCGTCGTGCTAGTGAGCCGCCATCGCGACGGGCAGCTCATCGCGCGCATCATCGAGCGGCTCGGGTTCGCGACCAGCCGCGGCTCGAGCACGCGCGGCGGGGAGGAGGGCGTGATGGACATGCTGCGCCAGGCGGAGGAGGGCCGCCTCATCGGGATCACGCCCGAC
>VBOS01000523.1 GCA_005893185.1 Candidatus Eiseniibacteriota bacterium | reverse complement strand
CGACCACGTTGCGCACTTCGGGCTCGAGCACCACGAGTCCAGCGACGACCGCGTGGACGAGCGCACGTGGCTCGACGACGACCTGCGGGCCGCGCACTCGAACCTGCTCTCGCACGAGCTGGTCCACTCGTGGAACGGCAAGTATCGTCGCCCGGCAGGCCTCGCAACCCCCGACTTCCAGCAGCCGATGAAGGACGATCTCCTGTGGGTGTACGAGGGGCTCACGCAGTACCTGGGCTTCGTGCTCGCGGCGCGCAGCGGCATCCGGGCGCCGCAGCACACCTTCGACAATCTGGCGCTGGTCGCGGCCTCGCTCGACAACCAGCCGGGGCGGACCTGGCGCCCGCTCATCGACACCGCGGTCGAGGCGCAGCTTCTCTACGAGGCCTCCAAGCTGTGGGAGTCGTGGCGCCGCGGCACCGACTTCTACGACGAGGGCCTGCTGATCTGGCTCGAGGCCGACGTCATGATCCGCCAACAGACCAAGGGCGCCCGCTCGCTCGACGACTTCTGCCGGCGCTTCCACGGCGGCGCGGGCGGCATGCCGAGGGTCGTGACCTACACCTTCGACGACGTTGTGAGCACGCTCAACCAGGTCGCGCCCTACGACTGGCGCTCGTTCCTCACCACGCGGCTGGAGTCGGTGAGCCCGCGCGCGCCGCTCGGCGGCGTCACGCAGGGCGGCTGGCGTCTCACCTACCGCGACAGCGTGCCCGCGCTGCTTCGGGCGCGCGAGGAGGCCCGGAAGCACGTGGACCTCACCTACTCGATCGGGATCCGCGTGAAGAAGGAAGACAGCGTCGTCGAGGACGTGATCCCGGGAAGCGCCGCCGCGCAGGCGGGGGTCGCGCCCGGCATGAAGCTGGTGGCCGTGAACGGCCGGAAGTGGTCGAAGGAGATCCTGCGCGACGCCGTGCGCGCGACCAAGACCAGCAAGGAGCCGCTCGAGCTGCTGGCGGAAAACGGCGAGTTCATCCGCACGTTCCGCCTCGACTACCACGGCGGCGAGCGCTACCCCTACGTCGAGCGCGACACCCGAAAGCCCGACGTCGTGAGCGAGATCCTGAAGCCGCTCACCAAGCCCGTGCCGGCGCTGACGGAGAAGAACTAGGGAGCAGCTGAGGCGGGAGGTGTGCGCCTCCCGCCCCCGGCCAACCTCATCGCCCGAGGAGCGTCTCGACCTCGATCACCGCCGCGGTCTCGTCCTTCAGGATGTGGTAGATCGCGTGGTAGAAGACCGGGTGGTCCTTCACCAGCGGCACGATCTTCTGGTACGCGGCGGCCGCTGCGCTCTCGGTCTTGAGCGCCTCCTCCAGCATCACGCTCGTGTCCTCGGTGTGGACGATCTCGGTGTCGTCGCGCGTGCTGACCGCCTCGCCCCCGAGCGCCGCGATGATCCCGCGCACCTTCTTCGCGTGACCGAGCGACTCTGTGACTTCCTCCTCGAAGTGCTCGGCGAGCGAAAGTGACTCGAGCCCCTTCACATAGGCGGCGTAGTGCGCATACATCGCCTGCGCGCGCAGCTCCCAGCCCAGCGATTCGTTGAGGAGCTGGACCAGCTTGGCGCTCGCCGCCTTGGGCGCCGCCGCCTTGCGCGTGGGCTCCGCCGCCGTGCGCCGAGGCGCCGCCGCCTTACGGACCGGGGCCTCCTCCTCCTCGATGTCGAGATCCAGATCCAGATCCAGAGCGGAATCCTCGTCGTCCAGGGCGGGCTTCGGCACCACCGCGATCTTCCGCGCGCCGGCGGCCTTCATCGCGCGGGGGGCCTTCATCGCACCGGCCGGCTTGCCGGTCATGGCGCTCTTCCTGGGTGCGGACTCTTTCTTCGGCATTGCATCCTCCTCGTGTCGGCCTCGCATCGAATCGAAACGGTGGGTCAAGACGCCCGCGAGAATACATGAGCTTCGCGCGGTCCACGAATGCCCGGAGGCCCTTGGGACCCCGATTTCGCCGTGCAGAATGCATCCCGCGCCGCCTGTGACTGCACGCCGCAAAGGTCGGCGCGGCGCTCGCGGACGAACCGGTCCGCGATCCGCGGGTACGAAAAACCCGCGGAATCCGCGTCCGTCATGGGCCTTGCGCTCGGCTCCAAATCATTGCGATCGCAGCCGCTGCGACGGCACGGACCTTGTTACTCACTGATCGTGGATTTCGTACTCCCCCATTCACCCTGACGCGGAGCAAGGCAAATGGAGTCCATGGAGCCCAAAGATCGCACGATCCCGGAACTTCTCTACCGCGTGGCGATCGGAGCGCTCATCTTCTTCGTGGCGCTGCTGGTCGGAATCTCGGCGGCGCACGCGATGGAGTTGGTGCCGCAGGTCGGCCTCACCAAGAGCACGGATGGATCCGGCACGAAGTCGTTCGTCGGCCTGTCGCTGCGCGGCAACCTCCTACCGATGTTCAAGCATGAGACCGCCGTCGGCTACCGCAGCGACGAGGTCTACGGCGGGCTCCTGAAGACGACGACGGTGCCGGTCACCGAGTCGGTGTACTTCGCCCCGATCTCGCTGCTCTACGCGGG
>VBOS01000522.1 GCA_005893185.1 Candidatus Eiseniibacteriota bacterium | reverse complement strand
GACGAGGGGTAGCTCCCGAAGTCGTGCTCGTCG
The DNA here is from genome assembly GCA_005893185.1 of Candidatus Eiseniibacteriota bacterium. GTDB lineage: Bacteria > Eisenbacteria > RBG-16-71-46 > RBG-16-71-46 > RBG-16-71-46 > WS-2. Next base: position 1,578 of record VBOS01000522.1, on the reverse strand, counting down.
AGCCGGTATTCGTACGGGACGCTGGTGGCCGCCGCGATCGAGTAGGTCCAGGGCTGGCCTGCACGGGCGGCGCCCCCGGCAACACCGAGGACCACGATGGTGAATCCGGCAGCGTGAGTGAGCGGGCGGGCCTCGAATTCGTGCTTCATCACATCCTCCTTACCCGGTCCGCTGTTCCTACCCCGAAGTCTAGTCCGCCGTACCCGGAAAAGGAAGACCTGCGCCCCGAGGCGCCTCGCGCAAACTCCGGGGCGCGGCTCCCGGTTCGGCCCTACGGGGCGTCCCCGGGGGCGTACCAGGTCCCGCGTTCGCTGCTGCGCATGACGCGGTAGTCGTGCCCGAGCAGATCCAGGAATTCGTCGGTCCGCGGCCGGGATTGCTCGAGGATGGCCGCGTGCTCTGCGTCCACGAAGATGTACGGGGGCCGAGTGGAGCGGAGCGCACGCGCGATCCGGGACCACTCCCCTGTTGGCACGCTCTCGATGAAGGCCCAGCGCCGCGGGACCGCCGGGCGCCGGCCGGACAGCCAGTAGTAGACCGGGCTTCCCAGCACGAAGATCGGCCCCGGACGCGCGTCGGGGCCCGCAAGGAAGGCCGCCTCCGTCCCGGCCTCGGCATAACCGCCCGCACGGCTCGACTCGCACTGATAGCGAAAGCGGTCTTCTCGAGTGAGGGCGAATCGGTGCGCGGTCAGCTTCGCCGCCTTGAGCCCGAGCGATCCCAGCGGCACGGAGAACAGGAGCACGGCCGCGGCCGCCACGACGACGCGCACTTCCTTGGGCGGCGACGCCGGCACGAGCGCCCGCAAGCCAGGCGCGAGCGCCTCGATCCCGGAGGCCGCGAGCAGGCCGAGCGGAACGCTCAGCAGAAGGTAGTGGTATTCCCACCACGATGTGCGCTGAACCAGGATCACCGCGAGGGCGACCCCCAGCCACAACAGAAGCCGCGCCGCGAGCGGATCACGGCGCGCGCGCAGCGAATGCCACGCCCCGATCGCCGCGAGCGCTGCCACCGGAGCCCACGCGCGGAGGAACCACCAGAGCCCGCGCGCCAGCACGCCGAGCCTCATGCTGCGCTCTCCCGCCACGATCTGGATCGGATGCGCGAAGGTCGACCAGCACGCGAGCCCCAGCGACCGCGTGGCAGCGAAGTACAGCGCGGCGATACCCACAGGCAGCAGGAAGCCCGCCAGGATCGCGAGGAGCGCGGGAGCCACGGCCGCGATCCTTCGGCCGGGCTGCCGCGCCGCGAGCGCGGCCAGGTCCGCGCTCCACAGTGCCGCGACGATGGGAAAGAACAGGAGCTTGAGCAAAGCTGCGAAACCTCCCGCGAGGCCCGAGAGGGCGAACAGGAGGCCGCTCGCCCGCCCGGCGCGCAGCGCCCGGTGCGAGCACCACAGCGAGAGGAACAGAGGGAATCCGGCCAGCGCCTCGACCTGGGTCAGGTGCCAGTCGCTCGCGACCGCGTAGTAGAGACCCACGGAGAGCAGCACGGCCCAGCCCGCGGTGGCGAGATGTTCGCCGTCGGCGCGGCGCGCGAGCAGCACGACCAGCGAGAACGCCAGGAAGTACAGCAGCT
>VBOS01000099.1 GCA_005893185.1 Candidatus Eiseniibacteriota bacterium | reverse complement strand
CCCCCGAAGCTGCGATCGCGAGCACTTGCCCCACCGGCAGCCTGATCCAGGGCTTGATCCCGCCCTTCTCGCTCCAACGGTCCACGCGGCCGTGATCGCCGGCCAGGGCCCCCGACCCGTCGCCGAGCACGGCGATCGCCCAGACGACCGTGAGGCTGTCGTCCCTCGACTGCTCGGTGCGCGGTCCCAGCTCGATCACGCCTTCGGGACTCACCACCAGCCCGCGGGTCTCGGACTTCGCGTGATTCGACGCGCTGTCCGTGATCCACCATTGGGTCTCCGCTGCGCGCGCGCGGCCGGCATCTGCGAGGAGCAGCCAAAGGGCCGCAGCCAGCGGCGCCCTCGCCCCCGCCGCCGCGGCGGCCAGGCCCGAGCGGAGCCTGAGCAGCGCTCCCGCTCCCAGCGCCACCAAGGCAGCGAGCCGCTTCCCGATACGGCTCCCCCTCATGGGGCGCCGGGATCCACTGTGACCTGGAGCTGGAGCTCGCCGCGCACAACGCCGCCCAGTGTCTCCCGCCGCTCGTCGAGGCGGGCGGCATCCCCGCGATGCGTGTCGTCGCCCGCCGCCTGCCCGCTCGCGAGCAGAGCGAGCGCGGAGATCGGAAGCTCCGGGTAGTCGCGTCCGTCGCTCGTCACCTCCGGCGCACGCGCGAACAGCGCGGCATAGAGAGCGTCGGCCGGGCGCAGAGTCGCGAGCCTCCGCCACGCGTCGTCGAGCGATGTCGGCCGGTAGCGCCACGGCAGCCGCGAGGCCTCGTAGCGCGCCAGCTCCGGACCGCCTCCTACCCACAGCAGGTAGCGGCCCTCTGGCACCTCCTCTGGCATCGTGAGGTTGAGATCGCGCTCCTCGCGCTCGCCGTGCCAGCGCTCGAGCTCGCAGCGCACCCGCACGCGGCCCCCGGGGCGCACGACCGCATCGAGGACACGCGCGCCACGCAGCGTCCACTGCTCACGCCCGGGCTCGATCTCGAGCGTCACGCGCACGCTGTCGAGCACCAGACGCTGGAAGGGATTGTTGAACAGGAAGCGCAGCGGCGACGCGACAGCGGCCGCGACCTCCCCCACCGGAGCATCCCCTGCGACCAGGTCCGTGAGGGCGAGCGGGGCGGATCCCCTGCGGTGCAGCAAGACCTTCCAGCGCAGCGTCTGGTTCGCCCCCGTCCCGCCGGATTCGAGCAGGCTGTTAACAGCCGCCACCGCGATGAGCGGGGGCGCGAGCGACCGGTCCTCGATGGTCTCGAAGCGGAACTCCTGAGCCGCGGGTGCCGCGCCCCGTACCGAGACACGAACCGGCAGCAGCCGGGGCGCGCCGCCGATCGTTCCGGCGACCGCTGAGCGCCGGTCCTGCGTCGCCGTTCCGGCTTCGCGCCCGGTCACGCCGAGCTTGAAGGAGGACATCTGGTTCGAGACGACCGTCGTGATCACGGCGGTCGAGAGCGGGAGCTTCACATCGCCGGATTGGAAGAGCGGATGGCCGAAGATCAGCACCCGGTCCCCGTCCCGATAGGTGACGGTCCCGATCGCGGAGAGGAGCAGATCGCCGCGCATCACGTCCACGGCGACCGCCGCCCCCGGAATCAGAGCTTCGGGCGGCGGCCCTCCGGCCGGCGCGCGTCCTCCGGGGACCACCGCGAAGCCGAGTGAAGCCAGCTCGCGGCCGAGCGGCTCCAGGGCGAGCGGGCTCAGGCCGCTCGCCGCGAGCGGGATGCGGAGCGGAGGCATGCCCGACATCGCGTCGCGCGCGTCCGCCGCGAGCGGTTGCGAGCCCGCAGCCGCCGCCGGGTCGGCAGCGGCCGGCGAGGGTGGATCGTCCCAGCGGAACTCTCCGAAGCGCAGGCCCGCGCTCCGAGTCTGGAGATCGGCGCCGGTCGGTCCTGCCGTCCCGCCTGGGGTGGCGAGGGCCGGCCGGTCGAGCACCTCGAGCATCTCCGCGATGGGCGTGACGCCGAACAGGGGATCGCGCGAGAACGCCCAGCCGCTCGAGAGCGCGCCGATCAGCTTGCCGTCCACGTAGACCGGCGAGCCGCTCATGCCGGCGGCGACGCCCGTGTGCAGGACGCGCTCCGACGTGGCGCGGGCGAGAATCATGTCGCCCTCGACTCGGCCGCCGTGCAGCACGCCGACGATCTCGGCGTCGAAGGCCTCGATGCGGTCGCCCTCGAACACGGTCTTCACCACGGCCTTCTGGCCGGAATGGATTTCCGAAACGTCGAGTGTGGGTACCGAAGGTGAGCCCGCGGTAGCCGCGGCGGGAAGCAGCGGTCCGACGAGGAAGATGAGCAGCAAAGCGGACGAGGGCGTCACCG
>VBOS01000098.1 GCA_005893185.1 Candidatus Eiseniibacteriota bacterium | reverse complement strand
TGCATCGGCGCCAGCAACGGGCTCGCGACCGGACGCTACGATCTGTGGGTGAGCTCCGGGTCCGCCACCGGCTTCCGCTCCGACGACAACTTGCTCTGGAACTCGTCCGCCCAGCGGCCGGTCAAGCTCGCCGCGACCGACTATGCCACGGTGGCAGCGTTCAGCGCCGTCAGCGGCACCGACACGCGCACGCTCCAGGCCGACCCGAGGTTCGTGAACGCCGCGGGCGGCGACTTCCACCTGCGGGCGGGTTCGCCTGCGATCGACGACGCCAACTCGGGGCTCACCGCCTGGCCCGCCACCGATGCCGACGGGCGGAGCCGTCTCGACGACCCGTCCACGCCGAACACCGGCATCGGCCCGGTGTCGTACGCCGACCGCGGGGCCTACGAGTACCAGACCGGCCCGAACCAACCGCCGAGCGGCACCATCGACAGCCCCGCCTCCGACGTCACGATCGCGGCCGGCCAGACCGTGAGCTTCGCGGGCAGCGGCAGCGATCCCGACAACAGCACGCCGCTCCGCTTCTCGTGGAGCTTCGGCGCCGGGGCGCCCGGCGTCGCGGCCGAGGATCCGGGGCCTGTGCTCTTCGCAACGCCCGGGACCTACACCGCTGCGCTCACGGTGACCGACGCGCTCGGTCTCGCCGATCCCACGCCCGAGACGCGACTCATCACCGTCACCCCGGCTCCGACCGGTGTCCCCGACGACGAGATCCATTGGACCCTGACCGGCCAGAACTCCGTGTCCCTCGACTGGCGTGGGTTCGACGGCGTCGTGCGCTATGGCCTCACCAGCGCTTACGGCTCGACCGCGAGCGGTGCGACGCCGTCGCCGATTCCGTTCTCGTCGCCCGGGCCGTTTAAGGAGGCGCACATCTCCGGGCTCCAGGAGAACACCGTCTACCACTACTCGATCGGCACCGGGCCGGACCACACCTTCCACACTCCGCCGCCGCGCGGCGCATCGGGCTTCACGATCTTCGCGGCGGGCGACATCGGCTCCAGCGCCGACTTCTCCGCCGTGGCGCCGCTGCAGGCGACCATCGCAGCGGAGCGTCCGGCGTTCGTGCTGATGGTCGGCGACCTCACGTACGGCAACACCACCCGCCAGTCGAGCGTGGACCAGCACTTCAACGACGTCATGGTCTGGTCCCAGGACGCGGCCTACATGCCGGTGTGGGGGAACCACGAGTGGGACTCACCGGAGGACGACCTCCGCAACTATCGCGGGCGTTTCGACCTGCCGCACCCGCAGACGGCGCTCGGCTCGCCTGCGGCGGGCGGGGAGGACTGGAGCTGGTTCGACTACGGCAACGTTCGGTTCATCTCGTGCCCCGAGCCGTTCGTCCTCGGCACGTGGTCCGATTGGCACAACCAAGCCGCGGCCCTCATGGATCAGGCGCAGGCCGATTCGGCGATCCACTTCATCGTGACCTTCGTCCACCGCCCCGCCTACTCGTCCGGGCACCACGGGGACGACGGCATTCGCGCCTACCTCGACGCGCTCGCTGTCACTCACAGCAAGTACGTGCTCGACCTGTGCGGCCACAGTCACGACTACGAGCGCACCTATCCCCAGCACGGCGTCGTGCACGTCACGGCTGGAGTCGGGGGCGCCGAGCTCGAGGCCGAATCCGGAACCTGCGTCTGGAGAGGCGGCTGTCCGGCGCCTGCGTGGTCGGCGTTCCGCGCCATGCATCATGCCAGCGTCCGCCTGCGCTTCTACCCGATCGGGATCCTGGGCGAGGCGATCTGCGGCCCGGCGGCATCCGCGGACGATATCACTTGCGCGCCCGGGACCATCATCGACCGTTTCGTCATCGGCACGCTGGATCGGGCTCCGATCGTGAGCGCGCCCGCGATCACAGGGGTCGACGAGAACGGCGCCCTCACCCTCAACGTCACGGCATCGGACCCGGATGGGAATGTGATTGCCGCGCTCAGCGCAGCTGGGCTCCCGGTGGGCGCGAGCTTCACTGCCGGGGCCGGGAACACGAGCGGCACGCTGCGCTGGACGCCCACGTTCGACCAGGCCGGCGTTTACGGCGTGACGTTCCGCGCCGCGAACGCCCTGAGCGACTCCGCGACGACGACGATCACGGTCCGCAACGTGGATCGCGCTCCAGTCGTGACCGCGCCGGCCACCGCCGGGGGGGCGGAGGTGTCGGCGATCACGTTCGCGGTCTCGGCCTCGGACCCGGACGGCCAGACCATCGCATCGCTGGTCGCTTCCGGGCTGCCGTCCGGCGCAACGTTCTCCGCGAACGCGAGCCGCACGAGCGGAACGTTCAGTTGGACCCCGGCCTCCGGCCAAAGCGGCAGGTACGCCGTCACATTCACCGCCGCCAACTCGCTCTCCGGCACGGCCACCACCATCGTCACCGTGACCGCGAGCGGTGCGACGCCGTCGCCGATTCCGTTCTCGTCGCCCGGGCCGTTTAAGGAGGCGCACATCTCCGGGCTCCAGGAGAACACCGTCTACCACTACTCGATCGGCACCGGGCCGGACCACACCTTCCACACTCCGCCGCCGCGCGGCGCATCGGGCTTCACGATCTTCGCGGCGGGCGACATCGGCTCCAGCGCCGACTTCTCCGCCGTGGCGCCGCTGCAGGCGACCATCGCAGCGGAGCGTCCGGCGTTCGTGCTGATGGTCGGCGACCTCACGGCCGGCAACACCACCGGCCGGCTCACATGGACGCCCACCACCGCCGACATCGGCCCGCACGCCGCAACGTATACCGCCACGAATGCCCTCTCGGGCGCCGCGAGCACAGCGATCACCGTGCGGTCTCCGAACCAGCCGCCTGTGCCGGCCCTCAGCGCCTCACCTGCGACCGGCAACGAGCCCGTCACCGTGACCGCCAGCGCTTCGGGCTCATCGGATCCCGACGGAAGCATCGCCTCCTTCCTGTTCGACTTCGGCGACGGCACGACCCAGGGCCCCCAGTTGGGCGCGTCCGCAACCCATCTATACCGTGCGGGAAGCTGGAGCCTCTCGGTCACCGCCACCGACAATCAGGGAGCATCCGCCACGAAAACCATTCCCGTGTGCGTCGCATGGGTGCCGGGCCAGCCGAACCTGGTCGGCAACCCCTCCTTCGAGGCCGGGACGAGCGGCTGGGGCGCCACGCAGAGTGTGACGATGTCGCGCGCGGCCGGCGGCTTCGACGGGGGCTGGGCGCTGCAAATGAGCGGTCCGCTGTCGGTGGGCGGCTTCGGGTGCAACGACGCCCCCAACTGGGTGACCGCCGTCCCGGCGGCCGGCACCCACTACCGCTGCACGGCCTGGGTGCGGGCGCCGGCCGTGTCGGGCTCGGCGAAGATCCAGCTCCGCGAGTACGCCGGGTCCACCAAGCTCGGTAGTGTGCTTTCGCCGGGCGTCGTTCTCTGCCCCGATTGGCAGATGGTGATGGTGGACTACGTGACCGTAGCCGCGGGCTCGAACCTCGACCTTCAGGTCCTCGATTCCCCGCTGAATTCCAACGAGGCCTTCTACGCCGACGACATCACCCTCTTCAACACAACTCCTCTGGTCGGCGTCGCAGGCGACTCGATCCCGGATCTCGGCTCGAGAATCCCGCTCGTGGCCAAGGTCGCCCCGAGCCCGCTGCGCACCGTTTCGACGCTCAGCTTCGTGACCTCGCGCCCCGGGCCGCTCCGGGTCACGCTCTTCGACGTCGGGGGACGGCGCGTGCGCATCGTGCTCGACCAGGCCAGCGCCCCGGCGGGCCTCCACGTTGCGACGGTGGACGGGAACGACGATCGGGGGCGCACGCTCGGCTCGGGGCTCTACTTCTACCGCATCCGCGCGCTCGAAGGCGTCTCGACCGGTCGCATCGCCATCGTCCGGTAGGACGAAGCGGGCCCACGGTCCGCAGGGGGCGGCGCGCGGGCGCTCAGTTGCTCAGGCGCTCGCCGATGCCCGGTTCAAATCCAGCGCCCGGCGGATCACGCTCAGGAAGGCGCTGCCGAGCATGATGATCGCTCCCACCCACACCAGGTTGATGAGCGGCTTGGTGCTCACCTCGACCGCGAGCACGTCGCCCTCTGCGTTTTCGTGTCCCATTCCCGGCACTTCGAGGGCGACGCGGCCCGTGTTGGGGTCCACCGAGGCAATCTGCACCGATCCTCCTCCCGGGAGGTAGTCGGGAATGCGGTTCGACATCCCGCTCTGCAGGTTCATCTCGAGCACCGGCCGCGCCGGCACGGTCCGGCCGCCGATCTCCACGCGCAGCCGGGCGGCCACACGCACCACGTCTCCCATCTGGCGATCGAAGTCCACGAACGTGTACTTCACCTGGCCGACCTGCCGGGTCTCGCCCTTCGAGAGCCACAGGGCATCCGCCGCGGGATCGTTGCCCACCATCTCGAGCGGCGAGATGTAGATGTCGTGCGTGAGAAAGCGCTCGA
>VBOS01000521.1 GCA_005893185.1 Candidatus Eiseniibacteriota bacterium | reverse complement strand
CTCGTCCATGAGCTGCATGAACGCCTCGTTGCTCTTGAGCTGCGGGTAGTTCTCGACCACGACCAGGAGCCGCGAGAGCGCTCCGCCCCCCAGCGCCTGATCCATCGCTTGGGCGGCTGCTGTGCGCTCGGCGGGCGTCTTGGCGCCCGCCATCTGCGCGCGGGCGTTGGCGATGTCGCCGAACACCTGCTGCTCCTGGAACGCTGTTCCCTTCACGGTCTCGACCAGGTTTCCGATCAGGTCGTTGCGGCGCTGGAGCTGGTTGTCCACCTGCGCCCAGCGCTGCTTCACGCCCTGATCCGCCGCGACCAGCTTGTTGTAGTTCCCCGAGAACTGGCCCACCACCATCATGACGATCACCGCTACGACCGCCAGCCAAATCCAACCGCGCTTCATCTTCGTCCTCCTGTCTGGATCCATGGGCGCCGTCGCGCCCGCTTCCTACCAGTGCCCGCCGCCTCCGCCACCGCCGCTTCCTCCCCCTCCGAATCCTCCGAACGACCCCCCGCCGCCGCCGAAGCCCCCGCCGCCGAAGCCCCGGCCTCCGAATCCGCCGTACCAACCGCCCATAGCGGGGCCCAGCCACCACCATCCGCCGCGTCGCGAGCGCGAAGCTGCAGATGCGATGGCGATGAGCAGGAACAGCGCGACGAGCATCACCAGCAGCTCGCTCGGTCCTCCCCGGCGCGATTCGTAACGTAGCTCCTCGCCGTTCCACTCGAGCGTGACGCCCTTCTCGGCCGCGACCCGGGCGGCGCACGCGATCATCCCCGCCGTGATGCCGCCCGCGTAGTCGCCGGCCCGGAAGCGCGGCGCCATCTCGTCCCGGAAGATGCGCGACTCGAGGCCGTCCGGGAGCGTGCCCTCCAGACCGTAGCCGGTCTCGAAGCGCGCGTCGCGCTCGTCGGCCGCGATCAGGAGCAGGAGGCCGTCGTCCTGGCCTTTCTTGCCGATCTTCCAGCGCTCGAACACCTGCACCTTGTACTCGCTGGCCGTGAGCGGCGCCGTGCTCTTCACGGTGAGGACCGCGAACTGGGCGCCGGTCTTCTTCTCCACCTGGTCGAGGAAGGCCTCGAGCTTCGTGCGGGAGGCTTCGTCCATGAGGCCGGCGTGGTCGTTCACGTAGCCGGTCGGGTCGGGAATCGCAGGCTCGTCTGCCGCGCGCGCCGGTCCCAGCATGAACGGAGCGGCCGCGATGAGCAGAACGACCGCGAGCGGGAGCGCGGATGCGCGGCGCGCCGAGGCGCGCCTGAGCCTCATGGAACGCGGAGCTCGTCGATGGCTTCGATGAGGCGGTCGAGCTCGGCGAGGAAGCTGCGGTAGCGCGCCGGAATCTCCGCCCGCTTGCCGGACCCCGAGTGGCGCACGTTGTGCGGGACCATGAGCCCGGCGGCGTCGAGCTGGAAGACCTCCGCGACGCGCTCGTAGACGCGCGCGGCCTCGGCGGGCGGCTCCTCGCCGCGCAGCCGCAGCAGGGAGCGGAAGAGCGCGGCGAAGCTGCTCGCGGCACCCGCCAGCGTGCGCTCCAGGACGGCCGGCTTGCGCGCAGCTGCGAGCAGCGTCTGCCGGAGCTGGATCTGCTTGCTGCGCAGCTCGTGCTCGAGCTGCAGGCGGAGATTCGTGCGGGCCACCTGGAGTCGGTCGACCACGTCCTCGCCCGCGAGCAGGAGATGGCGCTCCTGGATCTCGATCCACTCGATGGGAAACACGTCGAGCGACTTCTCGATCTGGCGCCGGGAGAGGAAGAGCGGGTCGAAGTGGGGCGCGCGGCGGGTCGCCGGGATCGCGCGGGCGATCGGCACCAGCAGGGCGGTGTCGAGCCTCTGCGCGACGATCAGGATGTTGACCCGCGAGCGCCGTGGATCGAAGGCCCGCGTGAGGACGCTGCCGGTCAAGTAGGCGGAGATGAATTCGCTGCCCAGCACGTTGCGCACCGGTTCGAGCCAGCGGCGCGCGGCCTGGAGAATGGCCGGCGCGGGCTCGATGCGCGACTCGCTTTCGGTGAGCATGGCGCACGGACGCTAGCACGGCGGGGGGGGCCGTCAAGCGGGCGGCGGGCCGAGCCAGAGCCAAGCCGACGCTCTAGCGCAGCAGAACCATCTTGCGAGCCGACTCTACGCTGCGGCCGTTCACGAACATCCGGATCGAGTAGGCGCCGGGCGCCAGCGGATGCAGCTTGTCGTCGAGACCATCCCACGCGAGCTCGCCGTCCCCGGGCCCTGTCATCTCGTGGGCCAGCGTTCGGACCCGACGTCCGTTGAGATCGAGGATGTCGATGCGGACCCGGGCCGCCTCGGCGATCCGGAACGGGATCGTGGTCTGGTGGCGGAACGGGTTGGGGCGCGCGGCGCCCAGGAAGATGGCGCTCGCCCCCGGCGGCCCGGGCGCGCCCACGGTGCCTGCGTTCCCGTAGAGGAACGTCGCGTAGACGCCTCCGCGATCCAGGCCGCCGTCGTCGATGCCAGGGGCTCCGACGACCAGCGTCTCCATCGAGTTCCCGGGCCCGTCCAGGTCTCCCAGCGCAGCCATCGAACCCCCGAAGGCATCGCCGTTGTGGAAGGTGGCTGTGAAGTTGCCCGCAGTGTCGCTGATCTTCTGCGAGGAGAGCACGCTGGCGCCCGCTTCGAGGAAGAGCACGTAGACGGCGCCGCGATCGGTCCCGCCGTCGTCGTCACCGGCGGAGCCGACCGCGAGCGCCACGACGCTCGGCCCGGGGCCGTCCAGGTCGCGCAGGCGGGCGAGGGCGCCCCCGAACTCGTCGGCGTCGTGCAGAGTCGTGTTGAAGTTGCCCGCAATGCTGCTGATCTTCTGGTACGAGAGCACGCTCCCGCTCGGGGAGAGGAACAGCGCGAACACGGCGCCGCGATCGATGCCACCATCGTTGACCCCGGGGGCGCCGACCGCGAGCACTCCGGAGCTGGGGCCCACGACATCCAGATCGCCCAGGGGGGCGGCCGCGCTCCCGAACCCGTCGCCGTTGACGAGCGGGTAGGTGAAGCTGCCGGCGGTGGCGCTGATCTTCTGGCTCGAGAGCACGTTCCCGGCATCGTCGAGGAACAGGATGTAGATCGCGCCCCGGTCGGTCCCGCCGTCGTCGTCGCCCGTCGCCCCGACGGCCAGCGCTGCGACGCCGGGCGCGCCGTAGTTCAGATCACCCAAGGCGGCCACGCAGTCTCCGAACTGATCGAGGTTGTCGAGCGGGTAGCTGAAGTTGCCCTGGGTGTCGGAGACGGTGTTGTACGAGAGCACCTTCCCGTCGGCGCCGAGGAACAGGATGTAGACCGCGCCGCGGGCGGTCCCGCCATTGTTGTTGCCGATCGCTCCCACCGCGATCGCCACTTCGCTCGGCCCGGAACCGTCCAGGTCCCCCAGGCTCACGATCGAGCTGCCGAACTCCTCGCCTGCGATCAACGGCGCGAGGAAGTTGCCCTGGGTGTTGCTGATCTTCTGGTACGAGAGCACCGTGCCGTTGGCGGCCAGGAACATGATGTAGACCGCGCCCTTGTCGACCCCTCAGTTGTCGTCGAGCGGAGCCCCCACGGCGATGGCCCTCACGCTGGGGCCCGCGCCGTCCAGGTCGCCCAGGTTGGCGACAGCTGAGCCCAGCTCGTCGTCGTTCACCATCGTCGCGTTGAAGGTGCCCGACGTATTGCTGATCTTCTGGAAGGACTGGACGGTGCCTTGCTGCGTCCAGGCCGCTGCGGCCAGGATCAGCTGGGCGGGGATCATGAAGAGAAGGCAGGTCCACAGCTTCGAGCGGGTCAGGCGCATGGAATTCCTCTGCCGGCACTGGGGTTCGCGCAGGTCCATAGTACTGGATGAAAATCATAAACTGGATTCTGCCAATGTGAGAAGCGAATCATTGATATTCATGTGATATTGCGCCGTCGCCCCCCGCG
>VBOS01000519.1 GCA_005893185.1 Candidatus Eiseniibacteriota bacterium | reverse complement strand
CTCGAAGGCGTCGAATGTCACGTCGTGGGCCACGTGCGTGACGCCCAGATGGCGCGGCTCGCCGAAGCGCTCGACGTGGCGCGCACCGGAACCGACGACGCCATGCAGATCGCGGCCGGCATCGGGGCAGCACGCGAGCGCGCGTCCGCGGCCGAGCACAGGCTGACGGCGTTCTCGCCGACTCCCGGATTCGATCTGAGCATCGGCGCCGGCGATCCGCTGGGATACCTGCTGGTCTCCGATCGCCCTCCCGAACCCCGGCACGTGGCCGTCCCGGCGATCCGCATCGCGGGGCTGGCGCTCGGTCCGCTCCTCAGCCTCCTTGGGCTGATCTACCTCGCGCTGGCGGTCGATCTCATGCGAGGCCCCGTCGGGCGATGAGCCTCGATCACGGATCGGTGATCGCCGCCTTGGCGGCCGCCAGCGCGGCGGCGCTGTGCGTCGCGGGATTTCGCGACCTGCGCCTCAAGCGGCTGATCGAGAACACGCCGACCTCGCGCATCCGCTCCGTGGCCATGGGGCTCGCGGAGGTGAACGGCGTGATCGGGTGCCGCAGCATGGTGGCTGCGCCCTTCTCGGGACGCACGTGCGCCTGCTGGAACGTGGACATCTCCATTCGGGGCCGCAGGAACACGTGGACCGTAGTTCACCGGGCCACGTCGGGTCATCCGTTCTTCCTGCACGACGACACGGGGGTCGCGTTGGTCCTTCCGTATGACGCGGACTGTCGCGTCCACTTTGGGGTCGAGGAGGTGTGCGCGGGTTTGGCGCTGCCCGAATGCTATTCGAACTACGTGAGCACGCTCGGATTCCGTCAGTACCTGTGGCGGCTCGGGATGCTGCGCTTTCGCGAGCGGGTGCTCGAGGAGGGCGCGCGTGTCTACGTGATGGGCACGGCCACGGCGCCGGCGGTGGCGCTCACGGTGTCGGAAGGCGTGGAGATGGCGGCCGAGGAGAGCGAGGAGCTGGCCGCGACCGGCACCGACGAGTGGCGCGCGCGCCGCGTGCGCGGGGAGGACCGGCAAGTGGCAGCTGTGATTCGCCGCGGAGACAGCGAGAGGACGTTCGTCATCAGCCAGGACTCCGAGCGCGACCTCACAACCGGGCTTGGGCTCAAGGCCTTCGCCAAGCTGGTGGGGGGGCCGGTGGTCGGGCTCTTGGGCCTTGGCTACTGGCTCCACGCGCTTGGATCAGGGGCCATCCAGCATTGAACGCAGCCGGCTGCGGCCGGTGTTACTCTTGGCAATCGGAGGTGACCGATGCATCCCGGAGAGATCCTCGTCACCGTTGCGATCGGCTTCACGGTGTTCGGCCTGATCGGCTATGGAGTCTCGATCTACAACGGCCTGATCGCGATGAAGAACAACATCGGCCGCTCGTGGGCCAACATCGACGTGCTCTTGAAGCAGCGGCACGACGAGCTGCCCAAGCTCGTCAAGACTTGCGAGCAATACATGCAGCACGAGCGCGCCGTGTTCGACAAGCTGAGCGAGGCGCGCTCTGCGCTGATGAGCGCCCGGAGCGTGGGAGAGCGCGCCGAGGCCGAGGGGATGCTGACGCGCGCGCTGGGCAAGATGTTCGCGGTGGCTGAAGCCTATCCCAACCTCAAGGCCGATCAGTCCTTCCTGCAGCTTCAGACCCGTATTAGCCAGATCGAGAATCAGATCGCCGATCGCCGCGAGTTCTATAACGACACCGTGACCACCTATAACACACGGATTCAGCAGATCCCGGACGCCATCGTCGCGAACTGGCTGGCTCTCGGCCCGGCGGAGCTGTTCAAGGTAGACGAGACCGACCGCCAGGACGTGGAAATCCGCTTCGCGGCCGCAAGCTGAGGGCCGCGCGGGGCTCCCCCCTGGTCCCGCGGGCGTTTATCAAGGTCTCCCTGCGGTCACGGCCGCATCCGCTCCTTGTCTCCCGGGGGGGAGCCGGTCCGGATTCCGCCGTTTCTCATGGCAACTCTGCGATTCTTCTGGTATGAATTCCTCTGCAGAGTCGCCAGGGAGAGGCATTCGCAATCGTAATCCGCAGGGCGGCCCGGGATCTCCTTAGGATCATTGGGCCGTCGGCGGCGCGCACCCTTGCTCTTGCCCAACATGCGACCTCTCGCACCAAATTTCGCACGATCGTCCGAACTCGGACACCCGCTCTGCCCGTCGCTGCGACGGAGGTGCTCGAGCATGCGCGAGCCCTCATTGCCCGCCGAGCGCGATTCTTCCTTCCGGGCGGATGAGCGGATTGACCCCACGCGCGCCGATCCGAGGGCCTAATCATGGCCATCGTTCGATTCGATCCGCCCTCGTTACGGAAGCACGACCGAGTCACGGCTCCCGCGGCCGTGATTCTCGACAACGTTCGCTACGAGACGCTGCAATGGAGCCCCGGGGGATTCTGCATCCAGGGCTATCGCGGCTCGGCCGGCCCCGGCGATCAGCGGTCCGTGCGCTTCATGCTGAACTTCCACGGGTTCGAGGTCGGGTTCAACGCGAAGATCGAGGTCTGTCGCGTGGAACCCGATACCGAAACGCTGGCGGCACGATACTTGGAACTGGGAGAGCGAGAGCAGGAGTTGCTGAAGCACTTTCTCTCGGGGCTCGTGAGCGGGCAGATCGGTGTGGTCGGCGACACCATCCGGCACCTCGACATCCCGCTCCATTCGCTGCCCGCCCCGGCGCTGCCGAGCCACCCCGCCAGCACCTGGCAGCGGACACGCGAGCTGGCCGGCCGCTCTCTGCTCTATCTCATCATCGGTCCGATCGTGCTCGGATTCGCCCTGCTCGCGATCTATCGGAGCTTCTTCCATCTCGAGGTTCAGACGGCCGTGGTCGCCCGGCCGATCGAATCGCTCGTGTCGGTCGGGACGGGAAGGATCAGCGAGATCTACGTCCGTGAGGGGCAGACGGTCGCGCAGAACGAGAAGGTCTTCTCCGTGGTGGACGAAGCGACCAGCCGCGACCTGGAGGAGGCCCGGCTCGATCGGGATCGGGCCCGCGCGGACCTGTTGACGGCCCAGGCCGCACGTAGCTCGGGGAATCAGAGGATCGACGTCTACAAGAGCATCACCGCGAACAAGCAGATCGTCGCTACCAAGCGCGTGGAGGCCGCCCGCGGCGAATGCGCCAACGCGAAGAACCACCTCGACCGCGTCCAGTCCGTCTTCAACGACGGGCTCGAGAGCGAGGCGATCATGGACCAGGCCAAGTCGGAGTACGCGCGGGCCAAGGGAGCCCTCGAGGAGACGATGGCCGAGCTCAAGATTGCCGACGAAGCTGTGCGCGCCGCCGGGATCGGGATCTTCTACGACGGTCTCCGATTGGTGGACGAGGGGCCTCAACTCCGCGGCGCCGAGGATGGCGCCCGCGTCCGGGCACGGCTGGCGGAGGAGCGGCTCGAGGCCGCTGAGGCCCGCGCCACCCAGCTGACCTGTCGGGCGCCGTTCGCCGGATCGGTCGTCCGCGTCGTCAAGGGCGCGGGGAGCACGGTCGGCCGGGGCGAAGAGATCGCATTCATCGAGCACATGGTCGAGGCCCCGCGTATTCAGGCCCTGCTGAGCCAGGACGAAGTGACCCGGGTGAAGGTGGGCGCGCGCGTGACCGTCCAGATTCCCGCGCTCGGACGTAGCTACCCGGCCACCGTGGAGCGCGTGGATCGGGCCAACCTTCTGGCGAATCCTCTGCTCACGAATCCGGCCCTGCGTCCCGCCTGGGGCGGCCTCTCGGACCGCACGGCGTGGATGAGCATCGCGCTCGACCATCTGTCTCCCGATGACAAGATCTCGCTGCGGTCCGGGATGCCGGCGGTGGTGACCATGGAGAAAGAGCAGATGACGAGCCAGTGGAATCAGATGATTGCATCCATAAGATCCTTGGCCCGATGGTGAGTGCGCCCCTCCGGCCGGTGCGATTCCAGCTCCGGCTGCGCGACGTCTACGGGCTCCTCATCTACATCGCGGTGGCGGTCACGCTCTCCTATTGCGTGCCGGCGGAGACGACGCACCGCATGCGGGGGCGCGTCCTGTTCGCGGTCGGCGGGATCGCCGTCTGGCGCTACCTGTGGTGGATGACGCACGCGATCCGCGCGACCCTCTACCGCTTCTTCCTCTTCCCGCGGCTCCGGCGCCACGCCGACCAGCTCTGGAATTCCGGCTGGCGGCCCAGGGTCGTGTACTTCATGGTCACGACGTTCAAGGAGCGACGGGAAACCACCGAGAAGGTCTTCGAGAGCATCATCGCCGAATGCCGGAACGTCGGCGTCGCGGCCCGCGTCTACGTGGGAACGGGCGATGCGTGGGACGAGAGGATCCTGAGCGAATACGTCTCGCGTAGGGCGATGGGCATGGACCTCGAGGTCGTGATCGTCCGCCAGAGCCGGCCCGGTAAGCGCCACGCCATCGGCTACACGCTGCGTGCGATCTCTCGCGGAGGGGCCTCGGGGGACGATCCCGTCGTCTTCCTGGACGGGGATTGCGTGCTGGAGTCGGGGTTCCTGCGCAAATGTCTGCCCTTGTTCGCCGCGCGGCCGAAGCTGGACGCCGTCACAACCGCCGAGCGAGCCATCGTCCACGGCCCACAATGGATGCGCACCTGGCTCGACCTTCGGTTCTCGCAGCGCCACCTCACGATGCAGTCTCATTCCGTCTCCGGCAAGATCCTGACGCTCACCGGGCGCTGCTCGGTGTTCCGTGCCGCCGACGTGGTCCAGGAAGACTTCATCCGGATCGTCGAGGCCGACTACCTCGATCACTGGCTGTGGGGCCGGATCCGCTTCCTCTCCGGGGACGACAAGAGCACGTGGTACAGCTTGCTCAAGAAGCCCGGCGGGTCCACCATGCTTTACGTACCCGACGCCATGGCCTACACGATCGAGCACGTCGCGGGCACGGGCGTGGCGCGAATGCGCTTCAACCTGCTGCGGTGGTCCGGGAACCTGCTGCGGAATGGGGCGCGGGCCGCGGCGCTGGGCCCGCGGCAGGTCGGCTGGTTCATCTGGTGGTGCATCGTGGACCAGCGGCTTGCGATGTGGACGGGACTCATCGGGCCCGTCGCCGTGCTGCTGAGCGTGTGCTCCGGCAAATGGGGTTTCGTCATCGCTTATGCGGCCTGGATCATGTGGACCCGGCTGCTGGTTTCCCTGCCGCTCTATGTTTATGCCGGGAGGATCAATCCATCGTTCCCGCTGTTCCTCTACGTGAATCAGGTGGTCAACTCCGTGATCAAGGTCTATCTCCTTTTCCGACCGGCGACCCAGCGCTGGCTCAACCGCGGCGACCAGCGCGCCGGGCCATCGGCAAACCCGCTGCTCCGATTCCAGCACGCGATGGCGACCTACCTCGTGGTTCTGGCGGTGGCCGTGTTCGCACTGGTCATCGCCTTGTACATCGGAGTGATCCAGGCGCCTTCGTGGTACACGCTGGGTCATTTCGTGAGTCGCTAGCGCGCGCTCTCTGCCGAGAAAGGGACTTCGATGTGACCATGAACACCGAGACCAAAATCCGGGCAACTCTCGCGGCGCGGGCGTCGACCGTCGCCGTCCTCATGACGATCGTGGCGGTGGACGCGAGGCCGCAGTCCGTGCAGCCGCGGCTCATGCCCGACGCCGAGTCGGGGAGATCCACGGTCGTAGCCGATGTGTCGGATTCCAAAGCGCTCGGCTACGTCGGGAACCGCAAGTTCCTCATCGACGCCCAGGGCATGGCGTACTGCGCGGTCCGGACTCGCGGGCCGCAGGGCTACCCCACGGTGTGCCTCCTGCGCTCGGTGGAGCGCTGGCCCGACACGGATCGGTTCGACTCGGTCTGGCTGGAGGATCGGCCCGGCTGCGAGGTCTCGACCGCACCGCAGCGGCACCCGACGATCGCAGCGACCGGCGACGGCAACGTGCACATCGTCTGGTACGGCGGCACCGGGCTCGAGCCCGCACACCAGATCCGGTACGCACGCTTCACGACGGCCGGGGACCTGCGGCTCGCGGAGGAAATCGAGCCGTTCTCGGTCGCTGGGTTCGAACAGGTGTACGCTGGGCCGCTCACGGGCGACGAACTCTGGCAGGAGCACCCTTGCATCGCCGCCGGGTCGGACGGGCTCATCTATCTGGCGTGGGAGGCCCGCGATCCGTCGCGGCTCAACAAGCTGGGAGCCCCGCAGCCGGGAATCTCCTGGGCCGTTCGGGCCGCGGATGGGAGCTGGTCGGTGAGTGGGCCCGTGGGCACGCCCCCTTACGCTCAAGTCGACGGCCGCTTCCCGAGCCAGTCCCGGCCGACGCTCGTCGCAGGAGCGAGCGGGGAGATGCACATCGTCTGCTACGGATCGGTCGGCGGGACCCAGCAGATCCTGCATGGCGTGCTCCGGGACCGCGCGTTCTCCGGCTGGAGCGTCGTCAGTCCTTCACCCGGCGACCAGCGCCAGGTTTCCGCAGCTTGCGATCCATCCGGCCGGCTGCACGTCGCGTGGAGGGAGGGAATCACGGGAGTCGGAGCCGCCCCGGCCAGCGTCGCCATCGAGTACGCCTCGATCGATCCTCTCGGAAAGGTCGCGGGACCGCTCCGGATCTCTCCGGTCGGGGAGAACGCATCCACGCCTTCGATCACAGCCGATGGCGGCGCCGTGTCGATCGCCTGGGTGGCTTGGGCTCCCGGCGCGGTCAACTCCGAGGGCAAGCGCGACAACGGATTCCCCTCCGACAACTCGCTGGTCGAGGGAAAGCTCGAGATCTGCAGCCGGACGAGCGGCTCGGCGAGCTTCGGCGCCGTCGTCCCGCTGGACGCAGGGCCGGCGTCCTACCCCACGTGGGCGAGCCGGAGCATCGCGGACGGTTCCCCGGAGGCCCTGCTCTGGACTCGCGCGAAGCCGGGGAACAAGCATCAGCTCCGGCTCGGCCGCGTCACGCCGCGCTGACGGAGCGCCCCCGGGCCGCGCTCGATCCTGCTGCTGATCGCCTACGATTTCGGGCGCCGTGGCAGCGACCAGCGGGCGGCGATGTCCTGCGACACAGCTGGCGGCGAACCCTGCGCCGGCTTCGCGGCCATCGACTCGGGCTCTTTTGGCTCCGGCGGCTCGGCGGCCGGCGCAGCGACCGGCTTTTCCTCGAGGGCGAGCTCCAGCACCTGCTCGATGCGCTCCACGGGGGCGAAGATCATGTGCGTGCGGATCTCGACTGGAACCTCCTCCAGCTCGCCTTGATTCTCCTTCGGCAGGATCACGGTCCTGATCCCGGCGCGGTGCGCGCCGAGCACCTTCTCCTTGAGGCCCCCGATCCGGAGCACCCGGCCGCGCAACGTGATCTCGCCGGTCATGGCGATCCCCGAGCGCGCCTTGCGGCCCGTGAGCAGGCTCACGATCGCCGTGCACAGCGCGATGCCGGCCGACGGTCCGTCCTTGGGGATCGCCCCCGCCGGCAGGTGCACGTGGATGTCGGCGTTGTCGAAGAACTCGGGGTCGATGCCGAGCTCCTCCGCGTGCGAGCGGATGAAGGAGAGCGCGTGAGGATGAGCTGTTTCGAGCCCAGCATGCCCGTGGCCTCGACGGTGAGAACCTCGCCGCCGGTCGGCGTCCACGCGAGCCCCAGCGCCGCTCCCGGGGCGTCGAGCCGTGAGGCGGGCTCGAAATCGAACGGCTCGGGGCCCAGCAGCTCCCTCACGCGCTGGGCCGTGATTTCGCGCGCGGCCTCCTTGCCCTCCGCGACCTGCATCGCGGTCTTGCGGAGCAGGTTCTGGATCTCGCGCTCGAGATTGCGCAAACCCGCCTCGCGCGTGTACTCGCGCACCAGCTTGAGCAGGCCTTCGTCGAGGAACCGGACCTGGAGCGACTCGAGCCCGTTCTCGCGCACCGCCTTGGGGATCAGGTGGCGCTTGGCGATCTCGAGCTTCTCCTGCTCGGTGTAGCCCGAGAGCTCGATGACTTCCATGCGGTCCCGCAGGGCGGGCGGCACGGGATCGAGGTAGTTCGCGGTGGTGATGAACAGCACCTGCGACAGATCGAACGGCACGTCGAGATAGTGGTCCATGAAGGCTACGTTCTGCTCGGGATCGAGCACCTCGAGCAGCGCGCTCGCCGGATCGCCGCGAAAATCCGCGCCCAGCTTGTCGATCTCGTCGAGCATGAACAGCGGATTGCGCGAGCCCGCGCGTCGGATGCCGCGGATCACGTTGCCCGGCAGCGCGCCGATGTAGGTGCGCCTGTGGCCGCGGATCTCGGCCTCGTCCCGCACGCCGCCCAGCGACTGGCGCACGAACCTGCGTCCCAGCGCCCGCGCGATGGACTTGCCGAGCGAGGTCTTGCCGGTGCCGGGTGGCCCGACGAAGCACAGGATCGGCGTGCGCGCGTCCTTCTTGAAGCGCCGCACGACCAGGAACTCGAGGATGCGCTCCTTGATCTTCTGCAGGCCGTAGTGGTCCTCGTCCAGCACCTGCCGCGCGTGCCGGGGATCCAGATTGTCCTCGGTCGCGACCGCCCACGGCATGTCGCACAGGGATTCGAGATAGGTGCGCGCCACGGTGTACTCGGCCGCCTGGGGCGGTATCCGCTGCAGCCGGTTCAGCTCGCGGTCCGCCTCCTTGCGCACGTCCTCGGGCATGCCCGCTTTCTGGATCTTCTCCTTCAGCTCCTGGATCTCGCGCTGCGAATCGTCGGTCTCGCCCAGCTCCTTCTTGATCGCCTCCATCTGCTGGCGCAGCAGGAACTCCTTCTGGTGCTGGTCGATGGACTCCCGCACGGACTGCTCGATGTGCTGGCCCACCTGCAGGAGCTGCAGCTCGCGCGCGAGGATTCCGGTGAGTCGCTGCAGGCGCTGGCGCACGTCCAGCTCCTCGAGCAGCGTCTGCTTGTCCTCCGCCTTGAGATCGAGCAGCGATGCGATGAAGTCCGCGACCCGCCCCGAGCAGTGCTGGTTGCGGGCGGCGGCCGCTGCCTCGTCGGGCACGTTGGGCGAAATTGCAACGACCTTCTCGAACTCGGACACCACCGCCTTCTCGAGCGCCCCGGTCTCGACGTCGCCTTCCTTCTCCTCCTCCGCCAGCGTCTCCACCCGCGCCTTGAGGTAGGGCTGTTCGGCCAGCACCTCGAGGATCCGCACGCGCGTGATGCCCTGCACCAGGATCGAGATCCGGTCGTCCGCGATCCGCACCATGCGCAGCACGGTGGCGAGCGTTCCTATGCCGTGGAGGTCCCCGGGCGCGGGCTCCTCGACCGTGCCGTCCTTCTGGGTGACCACGGCGATCGTGCGGTCCCCGGCCATGACATCGTTCAGCAACGTGATGCTGCGTGGCCGCCCGATGTTGAACGGGAGGAATGCGAACGGGAAGAGCACGGTGTGCCGGACCGGCAGGACCGGGACTTCGCGAACCGGCGGCTGGGCCTGGGGCTCGGTCGGCGGAAACCCGCGGACCGCGCGAACCGTGATCTTCTTCTTGCTGTCGCGTGGCGGCATGGATGCGTTCTCGGCGCTTCGAGTCAGTGGATCCGGGATCAGCGGGACTGCCTGTGCTCGACCGTGACGTCGGTGGCCGACGGTGCCCGCACCGGCTTGAGATGGAGCTCGAGCATCCCGTTGCGGTAGCGAGCTTCGACCGTGCCCTCCTCCGCCTCCCAGGGAAGCTCGATCGTGCGCTTGAACTCGCCGAAGTAGATCTCGGCGCGATGATAGTGCGCGTCGCTTGGTTCCTGGGGCGGATTGCGGCGTCCGCTCACTTCGAGCGTGCGCCCGCGCAGGGTCACGCGCACGCTCTCCAGCGGGACGCCCGCCAGCTCGAGCAGCACGCGCGCGGCGCGCCGCGAAACCACCAGGTCGGCCTGGGGCTTCCATGTGGGCTCGCCGAAGTGGGACGCGGGGTGGCCATGGTAGACGAGGTCGCGAAACATGCGCTCGACCTCGCGCTGGATGCTCTCGATCGGATCTTCTGGATCTCGTGCCATTTCGAACTCCTGCACTCGGCCTCGAGGAAGCCTAGCGCAGGGCCGTCGGGGCCACAAACGGCGCGGTTCGGCACGCGCTCCGTGCGATCCGGGGCGCCCGCGCTTCCGAGCCCGGGCTCGGCCCCGGCGTCCGTTCAGAGTGCGGCCGGCGCGGGGGCCCAGTGAGCGCTCACCGCCCACTCCGGAAGCGTGGTCGGGAGGATTCCGCTCTCGCGGGAAGCCGCGGCGATGTCGGCGTCGTAGCCGACCCGGTCGAACCACTCGAGCATGGTCGCGTAATCGGCGCTCATCGAGCGCACCTGCTCGATGGGCAAGCGGACGAACTCGAGGCGCCTGCCCATGGCCCGCCCCAGGATCTCCGCGGTCTCGGGCATCGTGCGCCGGTCGCCCGCGATGTCGATCGCCCGGCCGTTCAGCTCGGCGTGATGCTCGAACGCCCACAGCCCGTACTTCCCGATGTCGCCGACCGCGATCATCTGCAACGGAGTTTCGGGCTTCAGGCCGATCGCGAGCTGCCCCTGCTGGAGGGACGGCAGGAACCAGGGCGAGATCCAGTTGTCCATGAAGAACACGGCGCGCAGGATCGCATGGCGAAGACGCCCCACGCCCCGGCGACCGCACGCTCCAGGGACGCAGCTTCGTCCAGGTCGCCCGCCCTCACATCTGCGCCCTGCCAGGCCAGCTCCCTCGCAGGGGTCGAGTCGGGACGGCGCGTCATCGCCCGCACCTTGTGGCCCTTCGCCAGCAGCTCGCGGGCGATCGCGCCGCCCTGCCGGCCCGTCGCACCCGTGACGAGGATGAGATCCTTTCCGGTCTTCATCCGATGTTCCTCCTCATGGAATTCGCGGTGTCGTCGCCGGGGAGCCTCGGTGTCAGTACCCTTGTGTCCAGTTGTGGACCATGCCGGTGATCGTGAGGCTGGCGAGGCGGCAGCTCTCGAGGAAGGCGCCGGAATTCGGCCATGAATGCTTGCCGCACGAGCACATGATGCGGCCGTTGGGCTTCTCGCTCACCGTACACGGCCGATCGCCGTGCTTGCCGCAGAATGGGCACATGCGCCGGGGCTCCTTTCGTGACCGCGCCCACGTTAGCCCGGCCGCGAGGCGCGCGCAAAGCGCCTCGCAGCGCCTCCCGTCCCTCGCAGTCCGCGCCTCGCGTCCCGTGGCGTGCTACTGCCCGTCCACCGGGATCTTCTCCCGCCGCAGCGCATCGAGCATGCGTGGCAGAAAGGGCCCGCACTCGTCCGCCGGGTCGAACAGCACTGCGGGCGGACGCGAGCGCAGCGCCCAGTAACGGTACGTGATCTCGGACGACATGCCGTTCTCGAAGTGGTCGAGCCGCGTGCGCGCGGGCAGCCAGGTGCCGCCGAGCGTGAGAGTCAGCGCAAGCGCCACGCACGCGCGCGGCCGGGCGAGCGCCGCCTCGACGAGGCGCGTCATGCGGCCGGGCCGGGCTCCGCTCG
>VBOS01000520.1 GCA_005893185.1 Candidatus Eiseniibacteriota bacterium | reverse complement strand
CTGCCCGTAGCCGGCCTCGATCGCATGATCGCCGAATGCCTTTCGCGCCGATGCTCCCCAAGTGTGCCGGCCGGCGAGCCCGAGCGGACCACGCGGTCCGCGGTTGGCCGAGAACGCGCCGGCCCGCAGCAGGCCCAGCGAATCGCCGCGCTCGACCATGAGGCCGGTCTCGTCCATCCCGAAGTCGCCGTTGAGGAAGTGAAACACGGCGCGCGTCCGGTGCGTGTCCTCCTGCTGCGGGCCGGGCGCCGCCACGACCAGCGGCGCGCCGAAACCGCGCCAGGCTGCGCCCTCGCCCGCGCTCACCTGGAGCGAGTCGAACCATGCCAGCGGCTCGCGCGCCGAGGGAACGCCGGGAAACGCGAGCACCTCCTCTCCCGTGAGCGGCTCCGCGACGCTCCAAGCACCGAACGCGAGCCCCGCCAGCGTCCAGGGATAGCCGTCGCCCGCAGATGCGCCCGGCCAGGCCCCGGGCCGGCCGACGTCGCGCCACCACTCGGGCGAATCGGAGAGCGCTGCGCCCGCGAGCGAGCCCGGCCCCGCCTCGGGCCACGCGCCGCTCCGCCCGGCGGCGAGCGTCAGTGCGAGAGCCGCGAGCGGTAGTGCGAGAGCGCGCCGACGAGCGGCGTGCCCACGCCCACGAACAGCACGACGTTCCATCCGATGTGCCATAAGGAAAACGGAATGCCTCCGAGGAGCGCGATCCTCACCTGGCCGAGCAGGTAGCCGGTCGCGAGGTTGGTCACGAGATCGAAGAACAGGGTCAGGACGACGGCCGCGGTCGCCATGACCGCGGCGCGGGGCGCGGACTGGAATCCGGCGAGGCCCGCCGACGCGAGCACTCCGCCTGCGCCGCCGGCCGCCGCTTCGCCGACGACCTGGGAGAGCGTGATCAGCGGCGGCGCCGCGCCGTACGGATTGAGCAACGAGTACACCAGCATGGTAATCGCGCCCGTGAGCATCCCGTCGCGCACGCCCAGCAGCACGCCGGAGCAGAACACGACGAGGGTCAGCACCTCGAAGTTGGGAATGGTCTCGGCGTACGCTCCGGTCAGCCCGGCCGCCATGAGGAGCGCGGCGTAGGACAAACGACGCGCGGAGGACGGCTGGCGTGCGATTGGACGGAGTCTCCGGGAGCGTGTCGGACGAGGGGCGGATGGTCGGGCAGACTAGCCGCGGGCTCGCGGGCGCGTCAATTCGGGACTCGGCGAGCGGGGGCCGGTGGCCCGGGGAGCCGTGGCGCGGCTCGCCGTCCCTAGACGGTCTTCCCGCGCGCGGCGGCGGCTCGCTTGAGCGTGGCGAGGACGCGCTCGGGGACGGCCACGTCGCCGTGATCGACGCTGCGGTGCTCGCCGTGAAAGTCGGAGCCTCCGGTCTCGAGCAGACCGAGACGCGCGGCCAGCCCCTGATAGCGGCGGACCGTGAGCGCGCCGTGCTGCGGATGCCAGACTTCGATGCCATCGAGCCCGCGGGCGGCGAGCCCCTCCACCACCGAATCCACCAGGCCCGGCCCGGGATGGGCGAGGACGCTCACGCCGCCGGCCTCGTGGATGAGCGCGATGGCCTCAGCTGCCGGAAATGCGGGACGGGGCACGTATGCCAGCCCGTGCGTGCCCAGCAGGCGCCGGAACGCGTCGTCGGCGGTTTCCGCGTGCCCGGCGCGCACCAACGCCTCGGCGAGATGGGGGCGGCCGATGACACCTTGGCCCGCGATCTCGAGCACATCTTCGAGCTCCACGCGGATTCCGAGCTGGCCGAGCCGCTCGACCATCCGCCGCATGCGTTCTCCGCGCTCCTCGCGGAAGCGCGCGAGCCGCGTGGCCATCCCGGGGCTCGCAGCTTCGATGTAGTAGCCGAGGATGTGAAGGTCGAGGCCGTTCTCGCTGGTCGAGATCTCGATCCCGGGGATGAGCTCGAGAGCAGACCCCGCAGCTGCGCGCGCGAGCGGCAGCGCCTCGATCGAATCGTGGTCGGTGATCGAGAGTGCTGCGATTCGCCGCGCGACCGCGCGCTGCACCAGCTCCTCGGGCGTCAGATCGCCGTCGCTGAACGTGGTGTGCGCGTGCAGGTCGATGCGGAGACCGCCCGGGACGAGGGGCGGCCCCGGCATCATAGGCTCTCCAGCGTCTTGCGCAGGACGCGGATCTTGAGCGCCACGTCCGGGTAGCTGGCATGCATGGCGTAGACGCGCTCGAACTCGGCGAGCGCCTCCTGGACGCGGCCCGCGGCCTCGTGCGCGAGCCCGAGCTGGTAGCGCAGGTCGGCGCGGGCCATCGGCGTGAGCCCGGGCAGATTCAGGCCCGCCTCGAACTCGCGCGCCGCCTCGTCGAAGCGGCCCTCGTCGAGCAGGCTGCGTCCGATCATCTCGGCGCAGCGCACGACGAAGGCCGGGTCGACCGCCGCGTTCCGGAACGCCTCGATCGCCTGCTCCAGCAGCCCCATCTCCCGGTAGGTCATCGCCAGATCGTAGTGCCCCTGCGCGTCGCCCGAGATCTGGGCTTCGATGCCGCGCTGGAACTCCGACACCAGCGATCCGAGATCGAAGGTCACGGCGCCGCCGCGCCCGACCTCGACCTCGACCCGTCCGGGCTCGTAGCCGTGAGTCCCCGAGCCCGGTGGCACGTGCGCAGGCGGCGCGCTCGCGGGTGGCGCGGGCAACGCCGCCACCGGGGGATCTGCGGCCGCCACGCCGGTCTCGCGGGCATGCCCCGCCTCAGCTGGCGCGTCGCCGCGCAGCCGCTCGAGCCTGCGGTACGCGAGCGCGTTGGTCGCGTCGAACGTTCGCGCGCGCTTGAACCAGGTGAAAGCAGCCGCCCGGTCGCCGTCGTTGAGCGCGAGGTCTCCGAGCTCGCACGCCACCTGCGCGGCCTCCACCGCGTCGCGGCGGACCTCGCAGTTCTTGAGCCACAGCGTCATCACGTCCCGGGCGGCCGTTGCGCTCCGGCTCAGGCTGCGATAGATCGTGGCCGCGTTGTCGAACTCTCCCAGATCCTCGTAGGCGCGGGCCGCCTCCACCAGAGCCGAGGTCGCGACGTCGCGGCGCCCGGACCGGAAATGCTCCTGCGCCAGCGTGAGGAGCTTCTCGATCTTCGCCGAGCCTTCCGGGGCCGGGCGCGCTTGCCCGTCCGCTGCAGCTTCTGGCCCCGCGAGCGGCTCGTGAGGCTCGCGCGGCCCCTGCGAAGCGGGGACCTCAGCGGCCGCGGATTCGCTCGCGGACGATGTGGGCGCAAGCTCGATCTCACCCTCGGGTGGATCGGCGGGCGAACGAAAGCGGAGGCCGGGACGATCCATCCCTGCGAGCGGCGGGGCGCCCCGCAGCTCCCGCTGCCCGAACGCGGCCGCATCGCCTGGCTCCAGCGGGGTGGAGACCGGCCGGGGGCTCGCGGCCACCGCTTGGGACCTCTCCTCGTGACCGCGCTCGGGGGCCGCCGGCTGCGGGGGGGCGGCGGATGGACGCGCCGGCTGGGCCCGGGGCGCACCTCCGGGACGGATTTGCGCGAGGCGATTGCGGCAGCGTTCCGCGTGCGCGCTTTGG
>VBOS01000518.1 GCA_005893185.1 Candidatus Eiseniibacteriota bacterium | reverse complement strand
TGTCTTCGCCCAGCGAGAAGCGGACGCTCGCATGCGCGTCATCTGGGCCGAGGCCCAACGCCAGCAGCACGTGCGAGGGTCCGGGAGAAGCCGCGCTGCACGCCGAGCCGGTCGAGACCGTGATGCCGAGCCGGTCGAGCTCGTGCAGCACCGCCTCGCCGTCCACGCCCGAGAAGCGGACGTTCACGATCGCGGGCATGCGCCGCTCGGCGTCGCCGTTCAAGCCGGCGTGCGGAACGGCCGCGAGCAGGCCACGCCGCAACCGCTCGGAGAGCGATGCGAGCCGCGCCGGCCCCGTGGATGCGAGCCAGCGCGCCGCGCGCTCCGCCGCCGCCCCCAGTCCCACGATCGCGGCGAGGTTCTCGGTGCCGGCGCGGCGCGAGCGCTCCTGGTGGCCTCCGTGCACGAGCGGGACGAGCCGGGTGCGGCGCCGCACGTAGAGCGCGCCCGCCCCGGGCGGCCCGTGGAACTTGTGCCCGGCCAGCGACAGCAGGTCCACGCCCGCTTCCGCGACCGCGACCGGCAGCTTGCCCACCGCCTGCACGGCGTCGCAGTGCAGCTTCGCGCCCGCCCCACGCACGATCTCGGCGATGCGCGCGATCGGCTGCACGGTCCCGATCTCGTTGTTCACCCACATCACAGAGACCAGCGCCACGTCGGGGCCGATGGCGCGCTCGAGCCGAGCGGGATCGAGAACGCCGTCGGGCTCGACCGGCACGATCGTCAGCGGACGCCCGAGCGATTCGAGGTGGCGCGCGGTCTCGAGCACGGAAGGGTGCTCGATCGCCGAGATCACGAGCCGCCGCCGCGCCATGGCGGCTCCGGCCGGGGCGCGGCCGTCCTCCGACGCGGCAAGGAGCGCGCCCTTGAGCGCCAAGTTGTTGGCTTCCGAGCCGCTGGCTGTGAATACGATCTCCTCCGCGCTCGCCCCGATCAGCGCCCCCACACGCGCGCGGGCCGCCTCGACTGCCTCGCGCGCCGCCTCGCCGCGGCGGTGCACAGATGACGCGTTGCCGAAGCGCTCGCCCAGGAAGGGGAGCATAGCTGCCACCACCTCGGGGGCCGGGGCGGTGGTGGCGG
The DNA here is from genome assembly GCA_005893185.1 of Candidatus Eiseniibacteriota bacterium. GTDB lineage: Bacteria > Eisenbacteria > RBG-16-71-46 > RBG-16-71-46 > RBG-16-71-46 > WS-2. The sequence continues at coordinate 1,495 of VBOS01000518.1, read as the reverse complement.
CGTGATCGGCGTAGACCTGGCGCATCGGAGACCTCTAGACCGCGCTCGGGACCGGGGCTGCGTGCGCCTGGATCGAGACGCGTCGCGCGAGCTGCCCGGCGATCTCCACGAGCGCCCTCGCGTAGGGGCTCCCCGGCTTCTCGAGCACGACCGGCTTGCCCGAGTCGCCGCCTTCGCGCACGTCGGGATGGATCGGGATCGCGCCCAGGAACGGCAGCCCCATCGCGAGCGCACGCTCCTCGGCGCTCGCCGAGTTGAAGATCTCGTGCCGCGTGCGGCACGAAGGGCACTCGAAGTAGCTCATGTTCTCGATCACGCCCAGCACCGGCACATGGAGCTTCGCGAACATCGCCACCGCCTTGACCGCGTCCTCGATCGCAACCGTCGAGGGCGTTGTCACCACCACGGCGCCCACCACCCAGGTCTGCTGGATGAGCGAGAGCTGGACGTCGCCGGTCCCGGGCGGCAGATCCACGAGCAGGTAGTCGAGATCGCCCCATTCCACGTCGTGGAGGAAGCTCTTGATCGCCCCGTGGAGCATGGGACCGCGCCATACCACGGCCTCGCCCTCGTCCACCAGCAGGCCCATGGACATGAACTTGAGCCCCCACGCCTCGAGCGGCAGCACCTTTCCGTCGCGGGTGGAGGGCTGGCGCCGCACGCCCAGCATGCGCGGGAGGTTGGGCCCATAGATGTCGCCGTCGAGCAGCCCGACCCGCGCTCCGGTCGCGGCCAGGGCGACGGCGAGGTTCGCGGCCACAGTGGACTTGCCGACGCCGCCCTTGCCGCTCCCGATCGCGATCACGCTCGCGACCCCGGGGAGCGCCTTGCGGTCCGCGGTCGGGTCCTTGGGCTTCCGCATGCGCGAGATGGTTCGGATCGTGACCTCGCGAACGCCCGGCACCTTCATGACCGCGGAGCGGGCATCGCCCTCGATCTGGTCCTTGAGCGGGCAGGCGGCGGTGGTGAGCACCAGCGTGAAGGTCACCCGGTCATCCACCACCGACAAATCCTCGATCATGTTGAGGCTGACGAGGTCCCGGTGGAGGTCGGGATCCATCACCGTCTTGAGCGCCGTGAGGACGCTTTCATTGTCGAGCTTTGCCATGATCTCGGGGACTTCCTCCCATCTGGCGCCGGCCAGCACAGCCCGCACTCCAACGGCGGGATGCTTCAGTCTATCCGCGCCGCCCCGTGAAACCCAGTGCGCGGTGGGCCGGATCGCGGCCTGTGCATGCCGCCCTCGCATTATCGGCGCCCGCCCAGCGGGCCCCGATGGGTAGCGGAGAGCCCCTGAGCCTATAAATCGCGTCCCGCGTAGTCAAACCCTTGTGGCAAGGCAAATCCTGTGTAAACTCATAGGCAACGGCCGCTCTCCCAGCCGCTCGATCCCATCACTTTGCAGGGCAGGTGCTTGCTTAGATGACCGATCCCGCGAACCGACGTCCGACCGAATCGCTCGAGCAAGGCGCTGCCATGGGGCTGGCGTTCGGCG
>VBOS01000515.1 GCA_005893185.1 Candidatus Eiseniibacteriota bacterium | reverse complement strand
CAAGGTGCTGGAATACATGGCATGCGGGCGGGCGATCGTGGCCTACGACCTGCGCGAGCACCGCGAGTCGGCGGGGGAGGGCGCGCTCTACGCGGAGCCCAACCGCATCGAGGACCTCGCCGACAAGATCGCGATCCTGCTCGACGACCCCGGGCTGCGCGAGCGCATGGGCGATTACAACCGGCGCCGCTTCCTCGATTCCATGGCCTGGGAATACAGCGCGGGCGAGCTGCTCCGCGCGTACGAGACGCTGTGCGGACCGAAACGCAACCGGTGAGCGTGCTGCTCGCCGAGAGCGGGCGCGCGATGGGCGGCACCGAGCGCGTGGTGTGGGAGCTCGCAACTCGGCTGCCGCGCGAGCGCTTCGATGTTACCGTGTGGCTGCCCGGCGTTCCTAGCCTCGACGAGCTCGCGGCCTCGCTCGGGGCCCGGGAGCTGCGGGTCGAGCGTGTCTCCGAGGTGGCGTCGCGCTGGGACTGGACGGGCATGTTCCAGACCTGGCGACGGCTCAAGCAGCGCCGGCCGGCGCTCCTTCACCTCCATCACGTGTGGCCTGCTTCCGACCGCTATCTGCCGTCGCTGGCAGATGCCGCGGGGGTTCCGCATCTCGTGCTGACCGAGCACATCGTCGGCCAGCCGCACTCGGCCGGGCAGAAGATGCTCAAGCGCCGCGAGCTCGCGCGCGCGGACGCCGTGACAGCGGTGTGCGGCGCGGTGGCCGAATCCCTGGTCCGCGACTATGGCGTGCCACGCGAGCGCGTGCGCGTGGTTCCGAACGGCGCGGACCCGCCGGACGAGGCCGCTGAGCACGCCGCCGCCCGGCGCTGGCGAGCCTCCCTGGGCGCATCCGCGATGAGGCCGCTGTGGGTGTGCGCAGCTCGTCTCGAGGAGCAGAAGGGCCACGCCGTGCTGGTGGAAGCGCTCGCAGAGGCCCGGAGGCGGGGGCTGGATTTCGTAGCTGCTTTGGCGGGAGACGGCGCGCTGCGCGCCTCCCTCGAGCGCCGCGTGGCGGAGCTGGGCCTGGCCGACCGCGTCCGTTTCCTAGGGCTGGTGGAGGAGATCGGACCGCTGCTCGCTGCCGCCGACGCGGTCGTGATGCCGTCGCTCTGGGAGGGCATGCCGCTGACGTTGCTCGAGGCGCTGGCGCGCGCGCGCCCGGTGGCGGCGAGCGCGGTCGGGGGAATTCCCGAGGTGATCGAGGACCGGGTCTCGGGCCGGCTCGTCCCGCCGGGCGACGTCGCGGCGCTCACGGAGGCGCTGGTGTGGCTCCACCGCCGCGCCGACCTCGCGGCCGCGCTGGGGCGGGAGGGCGCAGCGCGGGTGCGCGAGAGCTACACCTGGGACCGCGTCGTTCAGGCCTTCGAGGAGGTCTATGACGATGTGCTGGGGCTCGCCAGCTTCGCTCCGGAGGAGGCGGGACGCGCCCGCGCCGGACGGGACAGGCGGGGGAGCGACCGGTGATGCGCTTCATCCCATGCGGCCGGCGCCGGTATGTGGACCGGCTGTGCCGCCCGTGAAGCTCGGCGTCGTCGTGCCCTGCTACCGGCAGGAGCGTTTTCTACCGCGCACGGTCGCCGCGATCGAGCGCGCGCTGGCGGCGCACGAGTGGCGCGGCGCGCTGGTGCTCGCTGCGCCTGCGTCCGAGCCTCTGCCCGCCCTCTCCCCGCGCTGGACCGTGATCTCGCCGCCTGTGACGCGCCCGCTCACGCCGGGCGCGGCTCGCATGCTGGGCTTCGCGGCCTGTGCCGGCGACTGGGTGCTGTTCCCGGACGCGGATGTGGAGATCGAATCGACGTGGGCGGCGGCAGCCATCGCGACCGCCGAGCGCATGCCCGCGCTCGGGGGCGTGGGAGGCAGGATCGAGGAGTGGTGCCTGGACCGCGGGCGCGAGCGGCCGGGATCGCACGACATGTATCGCGTGGGGGAGAGCGAGCGCGCGGTCGGATACCTCGCCACTCTGGCGTTCTATCGGCGCGACGCCCTGATCGCGGCCGGCGGATACGAGCCGCGGCTCAACTCGGAAGAGGACTTCGAGCTGGGCATGAGGCTCACGCGCATCGGCCTCGAGCTGCGCTCGCTCGGCATGCGGGCCGCCCGACACTGGAGCGGGCCGCGTCCGAGCTTCTCCGAGCTCGGCCGGCGCTGGCAGTCGGGCTTGTGCTTCGGTCAGGGCCAGGTGCTGCGGCTCTACCTGGGCCGTCCGGGATTCGGCACATTGCTCAGGCGCCAGGGGCTCTACATCGCGGCCCTCGCGATGTGGCTGCCGGTCGCGGCCGGGCTCGCGGCCTTCATCGCAGGCGGCGACTCCAGGCCGTTGCGCGCTTCGCTCGTGATTCCGCTCTTCGCTGCGGCCTTGATGAGCGTGCGCAAGCGCAGCCTGCGGCTCGGCGTGCTCTCGTTGCTGACATGGACCCAGCTCGGCATGGGCCTGGTGGTCGGGCTGTTCCGCGTTCCCGCCGGGGCGCCCGAGCCCGCGCGGGAGGCGCGATGCTGATTCACGGCGCGACCGACAACGATCTTCACCCGCCGCTCTTCGGCGCAACGCAGCGGAGCTTCGGCCTGTTCCGGGGGCTCGCTCGCCATCACGACGTCCGCGTGCTGTGCATCGTTCCCAACCGCACGCGGAAGCCGCGAGAAGAGCGGGTGGCGGAGGTCACGCTGCTGCGGCGCAGCGCGTGGTACACGTCGGCAGCTTGGCGCCTCGAGCGGGCCAGGCTCAGTCCGCTCTTCCTCGCATCGCTCGCGCACAGCGCCCGCGCGCGCGCCTTCCGCGATGTGCTCCCGGGCACGGCGGACGTCTGCATGGCGGACCTTCCGCTGGCGGGCGTGCTCGAGTCGCGCCCCGCGCGTCTGCGCGTGCTGCACGCCCACAACGTCGAGTACGACCACTTCCGGGAGGCCGGCCCCACGCTGCTCGCCCGCGGCTTCTGGGCCGAGCGCCTGCGCGCGCTCGAGGCGCGCGCGGCGCGGGGCGCCGACCTGGTGGTGGCAGCCAGCGACGAGGACGCGGCGCGCTTCCGCGCGCTCTATGCCGTTGCGCCCGAAGCTCTGACCGTGATCCCCAACGGCTTCGACGAGACGGCCGTATGTCCGCCGGCGCCAGCTGAGCGCGCCCGCGCGCGCGCTGCGATCGGGATTGCGCCCGGCGAATTCGCGTGCCTGTTCGTGGGCTCGGACGTTCCGCACAACCGCGAGGCGCTCGCAGCAGCGGTCGGTCATGTGATGCCGCCGCTCGCCCGCGAAGGCTTCAAGCTGCTGGTCGTGGGATCGATCTCGCGCGCGCTCGAAGGCCGCCGCGAGCCCTGGCTCATCGTGCATCCCGCGACGCCAGACCTGAGTCGCTGGCTCCATGCCGCCGACGCAGGCCTCAACCCCGTGACCCGCGGCGGGGGGAGCAACGTCAAGCTCGCGACCTACCTGGCCGCCGGGCTCGCGGCCGTGAGCACGCCCTTCGGCGTGCGCGGCTACGCGCCGCTTGTGCCGCTCGTCACGGTTGCCGCGATCGAGCAGATGGCGGAGGCCGTGCGCGAGAGGCCGCGCGGTGCGGCTGCGCGCGGCGAGCTGCCATCGCCCGCGATCCGCGCCTACGCGTGGGGAGCCCTGGGCGAGCGGCTCGCCGCCGAGTTCGAGCGCCGGCTCGGGGCGCGCGCGGAGCCGCGGGCTGCGCTGGCCGACCCGGCCCGCGCCGGCGCGTCGGCGCGGGGCCGTGGGGCGCGCGCGTGAGGATCGCGATGATCGGGCAGAAGGGGATCCCCGCCACTTACGGCGGGATCGAAAAGCACGTGGACGAGATCGCACGCCGCATCGCAGCGCGCGGGCACGACGTGACGGTCTATTGCCGGCGCCACTACACGCCGCCCAACGCTGTGGTCCCGGGCGTGCGCCTGCGCAGGCGGCCCAGCATCCGCACCAAGCACCTGGACGCAGCGAGCCACGTTGCGTTGTGCACGCTCGAGGCCATGGCGAGCCGCTTCCAGATCGTCCACTTCCACGCGCTCGGTCCCTCCCTGTTCTCGGGGCTCCCGCGCCTGGCCGGCGCCCGCACAGCGGTCACCGTGCACGGGCTCGACTGGCAGCGCGAGAAGTGGGGCCGGCTCGCCGCCTGGGCGCTGCGGCAGTGCGAGGGGCCAGCTGCGCGCTTTCCGAACCGCACGATCGTGGTCTCGCGCACGTTGCGCGACTACTTCCGCTCCCAGCATGGACGGGAGACCACCTACATCCCCAACGGCACCCACCTGCCCGCGCCGCGCGGGGCGCAGAAAATTTACTCGTACGGTCTCACACCCGGGCGCTACGTGCTGTTCGTGGGCCGCCTGGTACCCGAGAAGGGCGCCCATTTCCTGTGCGAGGCGTTCCAGGGGGTCGCGGGCGACATGAAGCTGGCGCTGGCCGGGGGACTGTCGTTCTCCGCGGACTACGTCCGGGAGCTGCGGCGCTTCGAAAGCGACAGCGTCCGGCTCCTGGACTACGTCTACGGTGAAGCGCTCGAGGAGCTGTGGAGCAACGCCTACCTGGTGGTGCTGCCCTCGACCATGGAAGGGCTGTCGATCGCGCTGCTCGAGGCGCTCTCCTACGGCCGCTGCGTGCTGGTCTCGGACATCCCGGAGAACCTCGAGGTCGCGAGCGGCGTGGCTGTGACGTTCCGGAGCCGCGACGTGTCGGACCTGCGCGAGAAGCTCGACATGCTGATCCGGAATCCCGACCGCGTGCGCGAGTACGAATCCCGCGCGCGCGCGCACATCCAGCAGCGCTATTCCTGGGACACCGTGGCGGAGCAGACCGAGGCGGTCTACGCCGAGATGGTGCGCCGGGCGTAGGTGGTGCGCGCTCTCTCGAAGACGTTTCGCAGGCTCGTGGATCGCTATCACGGGCCGGAGGGAGACGATTTCGCGCGCGCGGAGCTGACCCCGGTCGCTGCGCGCTTCCTCACGCCCCGCTCGCGCGTCCTGGAGGTGGGGTGCGGCTACGGACGCAACCTGGTGGCGCTCGCCGGCGTGGAGGGCTGCACCATCGTCGGCTCCGACGTGTCGGCCTTTGAGCTCGAGCGCGCAGCCGCCGAGCGGATCGGCGCGCTGCCGGCCGCACAACGCGCGCGGGTCTCGCTCGTGCGACAGGAGAGCTTTCGCCTCCCGTTTCGCGACTCCACGTTCGACCTGGTCGTGCTCTGGCAAGTCGTCGAGCACCTCTTCGGCGAAGATGCGAAACGCCGCGTGCTCGCCGAATGCCTGCGCGTCCTGAAATCGGGCGGCCACCTCCTGATCGAGACCCCCAACCAGTGGTTCCCCGTCGACTATCACGACAACCTGTTCCCGTTCGCCCACTGGATCCTCCCGAAGGCCGCGCGCGAGTGGATCACGTGGAAGGTGCGCGGCAAGCGCTATCCCCCTTCGGAGTACGTGAGCCTGCCCGGCTGCGAGCGCATCCTGCGCGCGGTCCCCGATGTCTTGCTTCTCACGCGGGCGACGCGCTTCTACTTCGGCGCGAGCTGGCGCGAGGCGTGGCGTCGCCTCGCGGGAACGCGCGCCGGGCTCAAGCGCGCGATCTTCGTCGCGATCCTGCCGCTCCATGCGCTGCTGACGTGGTTCGGGAGCTCGGGCGATCTCTTCCTGCCCTCGCTGCGGGTGGTGTGGAGGGTGGACAAGCGCGGCCGCTCCGCCCCATGATGCCGGCGTGCGAAACGGGATCGGAGTGAGCCGCGGCACGTCTCCCCATGCCTGAGCGCTACGTGCTCGTGCTGGCCGGCGGCCGCGGCGAGCGCTTCTGGCCGTGGAGCCAGCCCCAGCGACCCAAGCAGCTCCTGCCTCTGGCACGGAATGGGCGTTCGCTGCTGGCGGCCGCCTTCGAGCGTGCGATGCGCATGGTGCCGAGCGCCGACCACGTGCTGGTCATGACCGCACTCGACCTCAAGGAGGCTGTGCGGCGCGAATGTCCGGGTGCCGTCGTGCTCGGCGAGCCCGTGCCGCGAAACACGGCGCCTGCGATCGCCGCGGCCTGCGCCTGGATCCCCGCCGGGAGCGCGTTTGCTGTGCTGCCGGCGGATCATGCGATCGACGACCTCGAGGCGTTCACCCGCGATTGCGCGCGCGCCTTCGACCGAGCGGAGCGCGAGCCGGTGCTGATCACGCACGGCATCCGGCCCGCCGGACCGGACACCAACTTCGGCTACGTGCGCCGCGGGGCAGAGCTGGGTGAGCGGATCTACCGCGCCGCCCGGTTCACCGAGAAGCCCGATGCTGCGCGCGCCCGGGAGTACGTCGCGAGCGGCGAGTACCTGTGGAACTGCGGGATCTTCGTATGGCGGCAGTCGGTCTTCCTCGACGCCCTCGAGGCCGGCCGACCTGCGCTCGCGCATGCGCTGCGGAACCTGGCCTTCTCCGGCGGAGAGTCGGGATTCGAGGATCGCCTGCGCCAGGTGTTCCCGGCGCTCGAGTCCATCTCGGTGGACTATGCTGTGCTCGAGAAGGCCCCCAACGTGCTGGTGCTGGAGGCCGCTTTCGACTGGGACGACCTTGGCTCGTGGAGCGCGTGGGCCCGCCGTCAGCCGCGCGACGAGCGCGGCAACGTCGCGTACGGCGAAGCGGTGGTCGTGGACTGCGACGACTGCGTTGTGGTGGGGGAGGGCGGCACGGCGGCGGCGATGGGCCTCTCCGGAATGGTCGTGGTCCACGTGAACGGCGCAACGCTCTCGTGTCCGGTGGCCGCGAGCGAAGGCGTGCGCCGCGTGAGC
>VBOS01000517.1 GCA_005893185.1 Candidatus Eiseniibacteriota bacterium | reverse complement strand
AGCAGCGCCGGCAGGGCGTTCGACTTGAGCGCCAGCGCAGCGAGCGGCGTGAGAGGTGCCACGGCGGCGCGAAAGCGCCGCGCCCGCGCCTCGAGCGCGTCGAGATCGTAGACCCAGCACGCGTGGGCGTGGGGATCGTGCTTGCGGAGCGCCGCGAACGCGCGGTCGAGCGGCACGCCGCCCAAGGCGAGCGCATGCGCGTGGCGGACGGGCGCGGTCCGATCGGCGGGCGTGTTGAGGTTGAAGAAGCAGCGGCTCCCGCCTTCGAGCCGGGACAGCTCGCTCTCGCCGACGATCCGCGGATCGAGCGCAAGCGAGGCGGCTGTCACGGCCCGCTCGCCGCGGGCGAGCGATGCTGCGAGCGCGGCCCCGGCCACAGGCGCGTAGGCGGCGGCGAGCGGCTGCGGCACGCCGCCGGGCGTGGGGAGCACAGCCGCTCGCCGCCCGAGGCGCGCGAGGAGCGCTGCGATCATCTCGGGGCGCATGAGCGGGAAATCCACGCCGAGCGCCACCGCGCGCGCGAACGGCAGCTTCGCGAGCCCCGCGACCAGCCCCGCGAGCGGCACGGCCGCATCGGTGGCGTCTGCGACGCGCGGGAAGCGGTGGGGCGGCAGCTCGAGGCTCGCGGGCGCCGCGATCACGATCGCGTCGCACAGCGCGGCCAGCACCGTCTCGGCGCGCGCGAGCAGGGTCATCCCGCCGACCTCCGCGAACGCCTTGGGCCGCCCCAGGCCGAGCCGCGCGCCGCGCCCGCCCGCCACGATCACGCCGAGCGTGAATGGGTGGCTCTTCGACATCGCTAGTACCCGGCTCGCTTGTCCACGACGTTCACGAGCGGCTCGCCGGCGCTAAAGGCGCGCAGGTTGCGGGCGAAGAGATCCACCGATCGCTCCCAGTAGCGCGGCCCGAGGCCGGAGACGTGCGGCGTCACGATCACATGCGGCATATCCCACAGCGGTCCTCCCTTCGCGCAGGCACTCGACGAGGGCGTCCTCGTCCACGAGCTTGCCGCGCCCGAGGTTGACGAGGAACGCGCCCGGCTTCATGCGCGCCAGCTGTTCGCGGCCGATGAGACCGCGCGTCTCCGCCGTGAGCGGAGCTGCGAGCACGATGAAATCGGCGCGCGCGAGCAAGTCGGGGAGCCGCTCGGGCCCCCACTGCTCGTCCGCTGGGCCGGGATCGGGCTTCGGGTTGCGCCGCACGGCGACCACGCGGAGACCGAGCGCGCGCGCGCGCAGGGCAATCGCCGCCCCCACGCTTCCGAGACCGACGAGCCCGAGCGTTCGCCCGCCGAGCTCCCCCAACTCCGGCGCGCCCGCCCACATCTCCTTCTGCGTCCAGCGCCTGCGATGCTGCTCGTCGCGGGCGAGGTGGAGCTTGCGCACGAACGCGAGGATCACGCCGATCGTGTGCTCGGCCATCGCCACGGCGTGAATTCCGCGGCCGTTCGTGACCACGACGTCGCTCTCGACCAGCTCGGGAAAGAGGAGGTGGCCGACGCCGGCCGCTGTCACCTGGATCCAGCGCAGGCGCTTCGCAGCACCGAAGTTGTCGCGACGCACCGCACCTCCGAGCACGATGTCAGCAGCCGAGAGAGCGCGGTCCGCATCGGCCCGATCGCGCGGGCTCTCGAAGGCCACGTCGGGAAATTCACGGCGCAGCCGCTCCATGGCCGTCGCGGGCAGGTTCCACACCTCATCCTCATCGCGGATGAACTCGAGGACCTGCAGCGCTTCCATGGCTCGCGATGGTGCCACAGCGCGGTGCGTGCGCGCGAGGCGTGCGCGCATGCGACGCCCGAGCGCGGCCCCTGCGGCCCTAAGAGCGCCGGGTCCGCGGCCAGCGCCCCAGCCACGCCCTAGGAGCGCCGGGCCAGGGCGCGCCTGCGATGCGCATCCGCTCGCGATTCGCCCCGCGAGTCGCTTGCGCCGCGTTCCGCGCGCGGATAGATTCCGCAACTCTCGACTCTCCGACCGGCGCGTGGAGGAATCCGTCCGCGTATGAGCGCCCGAATCGCGGCGTTGTGCGTCATGGCTGGCGTCTCTTGCTGGGGAACGTCCTACGCCCAGGGGGGCAGTCCCTGGCTGCTCGCCCCGGGCCAGTACTACTCCTCGCTGGAGGCCGGCTTCTTCTCGGCCAACAGCTTCCACGGCGCGGGTGGCCAGAAGGCAGCCATCGCATTCGGCGGATACCAGGAGGAGCGCTCCCTCCTCTCGTACAACGAGTTCGGGTGGAAGAAGAACACGAGCTTCATCCTGGGGATCCCGGTCGAGAGCGTGACCCGGATCAGCGCCGGCGGCGAGGTGAACCGTACCGACACCGGCGTCTCGGACCTCCAGCTCGGGCTGCGATTCAGGATGGCGGACGGCCCGACCGCTGCTGCGCTGGAGGTCTCGTGGTACCCTCCTGCGGGATACAATCGGAAGTATCTGCTGTCGGCGGACACGCTGGCGTACGCGAACGCCTCGGAGTGCGCGGGGCTGACCGGCGCCGACTCGGCCAACTGCGTCCGGCAGATGGCGCCGCCGCGGCTGGGAAGCGGTGAGCAGGAAGTGGCCGCGCAGATCAACTGGGGAATGCCGCTGCGCGCGTGGAACGGTTTCGTCCAGGTCTCGCAGGGATACCGCTACCGCGGCCAGCTCGCGGGCCAGGCCATCTTCAACGCCGATCTGGGACTCTGGCTCGGTCACTCGCTGCTCGTGGCCGGCCGCTATCGCGGCGCGATCGACGTGGGCCGCGGCCCAACGCCAGCCGACGACGTCGAGGAGCACCTCGCGGGCCCCGTCGTGGTCTACCGGCTGGACAGCGGGATGGACGTGTTCTTCTCCTCGCTGCACACGGCGCTCGCGCGCAATGCGCTCCACACCGACCGCTTCTACGTAGGGGTCGCGTTCAAGAAAACCGGGCTCGATCGCCTGCAGGGGTATCTCGGCGGCACCAAGGGGCCCTGAAAGGGTCGAAGCGCGGGGAGCCGGGAGCGCGCTCTCGAGCGTGGCGCGTCCGAACCCGAGGCCCCGCGGCGTGACGGCGGAAAGGAGCATCCGATTCGGCGCTTAAGCGCTCGCCTCGTTCCCTACCTCGCGCGCTACCGGCGCGGGCTCACATGGGGGCTCGCGTGCGTGGCGATCTCGAACATCATCGGGCTCGTCCAGCCTCAGGTGCTGAGGCTCGCCGTGGACGACCTCTACCGGGGCGTGACGGCGGAGAAGCTGGGTCGCTACGCGCTCATCCTGTTCGGCATCGGCCTCGCGGCCGGCGCCCTGCGCTACGCGATGCGGAAGGCTCTGATCGGGATCTCCCGCCACGTCGAGTTCGACCTTCGCAACGATCTCTTCGCGCACCTGCAGAGCCTCCCGCTCCAGTACTACCAGCGGACGCGCATCGGAGACATCATGTCGCGCGCCACGAACGATCTGGCGGCTGTGCGCATGATGCTCGGGCCCGGGCTCATGTACCTCGTGAACACCGCCGTGGTCTCGGGCGTTTCGATCGGCTTCATGCTCGCGATCAGCCCGCGCCTCACGCTCTACTCGATGCTGCCGCTGCCGCTCGTGACGCTTTCCGCCTGGTTCTTCGGCGAGCGCATCCACCACCGATTCGAGGAGATCCAGGCGCACTTCTCCGCGATCTCGGCGCGGGTCCAGGAGAGCCTGGCCGGCGTGCGGCTGGTGCGCGCGTTCACGCGCGAGGCGCACGAGCTCGACGAGTTCGAGGCCCTGAACCGCGAGTACCTCGAGAAGAACGTGCGCCTGATCCAGACCTCGGGCTTCTTCCAGCCCTCCCTCGCCTTCTTCTCGGGGCTGGCGGCCCTGCTCGCCCTCTACCTCGGCGGGCGCGAGGTCGTGAAGGGCCACATCACGCTGGGACAGTTCGTGGCCTTCACGGTCTACCTCGCGAGCCTCAACTGGCCGATGGTGGCGCTCGGCTGGGTGGTGGGCTTGTTCCAGCGCGGCGCGGCCTCGTTCCGGCGGCTGCTCGAGATCCTCGACCAGCCGCGCGACATCGAGAGCCGCGCGGGCGCCCTGGCCCCGGGAGAGTGCCGCGGCGAGCTCGAGTTCCGGGGCTTGAGCTTCTCCTACCCGGACACATCGAGGGCCGTGCTCCGCGAGATCTCGTTCACGGTCCCCGCCGGCCGGACGGTGGCGCTGGTGGGGCACACCGGAGCCGGGAAGAGCACGATCCTCTCGCTGCTGCCGCGACTGTTCGATCCGCCCGCTGGCGCGGTGTTCCTGGACGGGGTGGACGTCCGTGACTACGACCTCGCGTGGTTGCGCTCGAAGATCGCGTGGGCGCCGCAGGAGACGTTCCTGTTCTCGGCGACCGTGGCGGAGAACATCGCCTACGGAGTCGAGCATGCGCCCGACGAGGACATCGAGCGCGCGGCGCGGGTCGCGCACCTGGGCGGCGACGTGCGCGGCTTTCCGCAGGGCTTCGCCACGCCGGTCGGCGAGCGCGGCATCACGCTCTCGGGCGGCCAGAAGCAGCGCACAGCGATCGCCCGCGCCGTGCTGCGTGACGCGCCCGTGCTGTTGCTCGACGACTGCCTCTCGAGCGTGGACACGCACACGGAGGAGGCGATCCTCTCGGAGCTGCGGCGTGAGATGCGGCGGCGCACGACGCTGATCGTGTCCCACCGGGTGAGCACGGTGCGCGACGCCGATCTGATCCTGGTGCTGGAGGAGGGCGCCGTCGTGGAGCGCGGCACGCACGACGACCTGCTCGGGCACGCCGGCCGCTACGCCGCGCTGTGGCGGGAACAGCAGCTCGAGGAGGAGATCGAGGCCTCATGATTCACGAAGAGGAAGTCCTCGGCCGCAGCTACGACCACCGGCTCATGCGCCGCCTGATGGGGTTCCTCCGCCCCTACCGCGGGCAGATGCTGTTCGCGGGGATCGTCGTCGTGGCCGAATCCCTGGTGGGCCTCGCCGGCCCGTGGCTTACGAAGGAGGCGATCGACAACGGGATCCGCCACCACGATCTCGTCCATCTCGGCCAGGTCGCGACCCTCTACCTGTGCGTCCTGGCGGTGGGCTTCGGCCTCGACTACATCCAGTACCAGGTCATGCAGCGCGTGGGCCAATCGGTGATGATGGACCTGCGCATGACGCTGTTCCGCCACCTCCAGCGCCTGCCGATCGCCCACTACGATCGAACGCCGATCGGCCGCCTCATGACGCGCATCACCCACGACGTGGACTCGCTGAACGAGCTGGTGACGGCGGGCGTCGGGGCGATCTTCGGCGACCTGTTCGCGCTGGTGGGCATCGTGGTCGCGATGTCCCGCCTCAACGGCGAGCTGCTGGCGGTCACGTTCTCGGTGCTGCCGCTGATCGTGATCGTGACTCTCGTGTTCCGCACCAAGATCCGGCGCACCTCCCGCGACATCCGGGCGCGGCTCGCGCGCATGAACGCGTTCCTGAACGAGAACCTGTCCGGCATGAGCACCGTGCAGATGCTGAACCGCGAGCGCCGCAACTTCGAGACCTTCCGCGAGGTGAATGCGGGTCACCGCGACGCCAACCTCCAGGCGGTCTTCCAGCACGCGCTCCTCTTTCCCGTGCTCGAGCAGGTCGGGGCCCTCGCGGTTTCGCTCATCATCTGGTACGGAGGCCGGCAGGTGATGTGGACCGGGATCACCCTGGGGACACTGGTCGCCTTCATCCAGTACACGCAGCGTTTCTTCCGCCCGATCTCGGACCTCAGCGAGAAGTACACGATCCTGCAGCAGGCGATGGCCTCCGCCGAGCGCATCTTCGGCCTGCTCGACACGCCGGCGGACCCGACGAGCCCCGTCGTAGCGGAGACCCATGCGCAGCGTGATGGCCGCCCCCGCTTCCCGCTGACGCGTTCGTTCGAGGGCCGCATCGAGTTCGACCGGGTGTGGTTCGCCTATCGT
>VBOS01000516.1 GCA_005893185.1 Candidatus Eiseniibacteriota bacterium | reverse complement strand
GCCACGACTGCCTTGAAGAGGTCCGGCCGCATGTTGGTCACTGCTCCGACCAGCAGGCCCCCCGCGCTGCCGCCCTGGATGACGAGGCGATCCTTCGACGTGTACCTCTGGGCGATCAGGTACTCGGCGCAAGTGATGAAGTCGGTGAAGGTGTTCATCTTCTTCATCATCCGGCCGGCCAGCCGCCACTCCTCCCCCATCTCGCCGCCGCCACGAACGTGCGCGATCGCGTAGACCACGCCGCGATCCAGGAGGCTCAGCCGGTTCGACGAGAACGTCGGCGCGCTCGAGAAGCCATAGGAGCCGTATCCGTAGAGCAGGAGCGGCGCCGAGCCGTCGCGCTTCAGGCCGCGGCGATAGACCACGGAGATCGGGATCCGCGTGCCGTCCACGGCGGTCGCGAAGATGCGCTCGACCTGGTAGTTCGACTTGTCGAACCCGCCCGGCACCTCGTTTTCCTTGCGCAACGTCGCCTTGCGCGTGTTCATGTCGTAGTCGAAGACGGAGGCCGGCGTGGCCAGCGACTGATAGTTGTAGCGAACGACCGGCGTGTCGAATACGTGGTTGGGGCCGAGCGTCGCGCTGTAGACCGGATCGGGAAACGCGATGCGGTGCGTCGTGCCGGTGCCGAGATCCAGGACCTCGAGCTGCTGGAGCCCGTTCTCCCACTCGCTCGCGACCATGTGGTTCGCGAAGAGTGCGATGGCGCCGATCTTGACCGCGGGCCGGTGCGCGACCAGCTCCTTCCAGTTCTTCTCCGCGGGGTCCGTGACCGGCGCCGTGACCACGCGAAAGTTCTTGGCGCCCTTGTTCGTGCGAATGTAGAAGAGGTCGCCGCGGTGGTCCACGTCGTACTCGTGATCGGCCTCGCGCGGCCGGATCACCTTCATCGCCGCCTCGGGACGGTCGCAGGGCAGCCAGCGCGCCTCGGTCGAGGTCTTGCTCTGCGAATGGAGCAGGATCACCGCCCCGTCGCGCGTGCGCTCGGCGGAGAGGTCGAACAGCTCGTCCTGCTCCTCGAACACCAGCTCGCTCGTGCCCCCGAGGACGTGGCGGAAGAACTTGTCGCTGCGTTTCGTCACAGCATCCTCGGTGGTGAAGAACAGCGTCTTGTTGTCCTTCGCCCATGCGACGTCGCCCACCCGCTCGACGCGGTCGGGAAGGAGCGCGCCGGTGCGGAGGTCCTTGACGTGCAGCACGTACTGCCGGTAGCCGGTGCTGTCGGTGGTGTACGCGAGCAGGTTGCCGTCGTCGCTCGGCACGACGGTCCCGATCGCCATGAACTTGAGGCCGGCGGCGAGCGCGTTCACGTCGAGGAGGATCTCTTCCGATGCTTCGAGGCTGCCCATCCGCCTGCACAGGATGGGGTACTGCTTTCCCTGCTCGGTGCGCGAGGAGTAGAAGGCGCCGCCCCAGCGATACGGCGCGGTCGAATCGGTCTCCTTGATGTGCCCCACCATCTCCTTGTAGAGCCGGCCCTGAAGCTCGGTCGTCGGGGCCATCCGCGCGGTGGTGTAGGCGTTCTCGGCCTCGAGATGCGCCAGGACTTCGGGGCTCGACTTCTCCCGCAGCCAGAAGTAGTCGTCGCGCAGCGTGTCACCGTGGACGACGGTGATCTTCGGCTTCTTCGCGGTCATGGGCGGCGACGGGGTCAAGGATCCTCCGGAGGTCTGGGCCATCGGCGTGGCGCCGCGCCCCGGCACGAGCGCGGCGGCGGCGAGGAGGGCGATCGAGAAGGCGCGGACGGTTCTCATGGTGGTCGACTCCCGCGGTAAGGCGTGCGTTCGCTGCTCGAGGATGGAGGAACGACGCCGCTGTCAGGCGCCGGTGACAGGGGAGTCTAGCGGATCGGGCGGGCCGGTGGGGCTTCCCGGGACTCGGGACCCGGGGGCCCCACATCTCCACCCCACCGCCCGGTCCCGGAATCCCAGTCGTGCTCCATCCTCGCATCGCACGGAGCGTGCCGGGGCCGACATCGAGCACGGGTTCACGCCTGAAGCAGGTGGCGCTCGGTTCTCGCGGCTCGCGCCCGTCCCAACCGCGTCGGCGGCGACGCGGCGCGGGCGCGCTCGCGGCGGCGGGTGGCCCGGTCGGCGGAGCGTCACCGCGCCTCCGCGGTCGCTCAGCGCCTCAGAACACCCGCGAGTAGCAGAGCTTCACGCTCCAGCGCTGCGATGTGGGCTTAGCCTTGCCGAATACCGGATCGACGATCTCGTCGTCGTTCCCGACCCAGGCGACACGCGCGTCAAAGCCCAGCACGTTGGAGGGTGGCGGGCAGGAGGTCGGTGCGATCGGCGCCCGTCTGGTAGTTCTTGTGGTAGAAGGCGCCCAGCCCCAGGCCCACGTACGGCCGGAGGGCCGTGTTCCACTTGACGACGTACGCGTACTCGGCGGTCACCGGGATCTCGATCTGCGACGCCTCGCCGAACTTGCCGAGCAGCTCGTAGTGGACGAAGAAGCCGAGGTTGACCCGGTTGCTCAGCATATGGCTGAAACCGATCCCGAAGCCCGCCATCCCGTTGGGGGCGCCGCCTTCGAGCGACTTGGCGTAGCCCGCGCGGAACGTGGTCCACGACGCGCCCTTCTGCCACGGCCCGTCGATCGTGGCCGCATGCGAGCCGGCCGCGAGCAGGAGCGCAGCGGCGGCGAGGACTGCGGCGCGCAGCGATGGCGCGCTGGAAAACCTGCTCACCCTCCACTCCTTTCCCCGGTCGCCGGCGGCGTGCACGCGCAATCAGCCTCGAGCACATGCCCACCGAGCGAAGGCGCGACACCCTAGCAAACGGTTCCGGACGTCACAAGCCGCGCG